>JALYMT010000307.1 GCA_030773555.1 Actinomycetota bacterium
GCCCCGTACGCAGGTCGAACTCGAGCTCGGTGGGGCCGGCGGCGGCAAGCAGGGCCTGCTGCGCGGCCGCGGAGAGGGGGGCGCGACCGAGGTTGGTGTGCACGATGACCCCGGTGGCGTTGAGCACGGGCCGCAGGCCGGCCGCGGACGCCGGGACGGCGGCGACGGCCGCGTCGGGCACCTGCTCGGGGGAAATCTCGCCCCGCCGGGCGCGGGCCTGGGCGTCGAGCACCAGCGCTTTCACCAGCTGCCGGCCCAGGCGGACCACCGGCTCGGCCAGCCGGGGATCCGCCAGCACCGCGTCGGTGCGGGGGATGCTCCTGCGGATGTCGGGCACGTCGCCGAGGCTACGTGCGCCCACCGACAGTCGCCCGGGGTTCAGGAGCGGCCCACGAGGCGGGCAGGAAGCGCGACCCGATCCGGAACGCGAGCCACCCGGCGCCCGCCCCGGCGGAGTTGACCAGGACGTCGTCGATGTCGCTGTGCCGGCCGGCGGCGACGACGTACTGGAGGACCTCGACGCTGACGGAGGCGCCCGCGGCCACCGCCAGGGTTCGCCACAGGGGCCGGGCGGCGACGAAGGCGAGCGGCAGCAGCAGGCCGAGGGGGACGAACATCACCACGTTCATGAGGAACTCGGCGAGCTGCTCGGGGGTGTTGTTGGCGGCGGCGATCGTGCGGCCGAGCTCCAGGCTGACCCGGCGACCGTTGCCGGGGTTGCGGGCCTGCAGGGTGACGGCGGCCACTCCGAGGACCCACGCCAGCAGCAGGGCGCGGGCGAGCACCACCGGGCGCCGGCCGGGGAGGACCCCCGCCTCGGCCAGCAGCAGCGCGCCGCCGCCGAGCAGCACCGCGGCCAGCGCGGTGACGAGCAGCACCGCGGCGTCGCCCAGCAGCACGGTCAGCGCCCCCGGGCCACCCAGGCGTCGTAGTCGCCCGCTTCGGCCCCGATCGTGGTGTCCTCACCGTGGCCGGGATGCACGACGGTGTCACCCGGGAGCACCAGCAGCCGCTCGCGGATCGAGGTCAGGATGGTGGGGAAGTCGGAGTACGACCGCCCGGTGGCGCCCGGGCCGCCGCGGAAGAGGGTGTCGCCGGAGAAGACGCAGCTCAGCTCGGGGGCGTACAGGCAAATCGCACCCGGCGCGTGACCGGGGGTGTGCACGACCGTGAGCGCGGTGCCCGCGACCTCGAGCACCTGCCCGTCGGCGAGCTCGGCGTCGGGCTTGCGGTCGGGGTGCGCCAGCCGCCACAGCACCTCGTCGTCGGGGTGCAGCAGCACGGGCGCCCCGGTGCGCTGCGCCAGGGCGGGTGCGGCGTTCACGTGGTCGTCGTGGGCGTGCGTGCTCACGATCGCGCGCACCGTACGGTCGCCGACCGCGCGAGCGATCGCGTCGGCGTCGTGGGCCGCGTCGACCACGAGCACCTCGCTGTCGTCACCGACGAGCCAGACGTTGTTGTCGACGTCCCACGTGCCCCCGTCGAGGCTGAACGTCCCGGACGTGACCAGGTGCTCGACGCGGGCGCTCACAGGACCACCACCGAACGCAGCACCTCGCCGCGGTGCATCTTGTCGAAGGCCTTCTCCACGTCGTCCAGGCCGATCGTCTCGGAGACGAACCGGTCGAGGTCGAGCCGGCCCTGGAGGTAGAGGTCGACGAGCATCGGGAAGTCGCGGCTGGGCAGGCAGTCGCCGTACCACGACGACTTGAGGGCACCGCCACGGCCGAACACGTCCAGCAGCGGCAGCTCCAGGCGCATCTCCGGGGTGGGCACCCCGACGAGGACGACGGTGCCCGCGAGGTCGCGGGCGTAGAACGCCTGCGTGTAGGTCTCGGGCCGGCCCACCGCATCGATCACGACGTCGGCCCCGAAGCCGCCCGTGAGTTCGCGGATCGCTGCCACGGGGTCCTGTTCCCGGCTGTTCACCGTGTGGGTGGCGCCGAAGTCCTGCGCCCACCGCAGCTTCCGCGGGTCGACGTCGACCGCGATGACCGTCTTCGCACCGGCCAGCCGCGCGCCGGCGACCGCCGCGTCACCCACCCCGCCACAGCCGATCACCGCGACGCTGTCGCCGCGGCCCACCTGGCCGGTGTTGATCGCCGCGCCCAGCCCCGCCATCACCCCGCAGCCCAGCAGCCCGGCGACCTCGGGCCGGGCCCGCGGATCGACCTTGGTGCACTGGCCGGCGGCCACGAGGGTGCGCTCGACGAACGCACCGATGCCCAGCGCCGGCGAGAGGGCGGTGCCGTCGGCCAGCGTCATCTTCTGCTGGGCGTTGGCGGTGTCGAAGCAGTACCAGGGGCGCCCGCGCGCGCAGGCGCGGCAGCGCCCGCACACCGCCCGCCAGTTCAGGATCACGTAGTCGCCGGGAGCGACCTCGCGAACTCCGGCACCCACGGCCTCGACGGTGCCGGCGGCCTCGTGCCCGAGCAGGAACGGGTAGTCGTCGCTGATGCCGCCCTCGCGGTAGTGCAGGTCGGTGTGGCACACGCCGCAGGCCTGCACGCGCACCAGGGCCTCCCCCGGGCCGGGGTCGGGCACGAGCACGGTCTCGATCGACACCGGGGCGCCCTTCGCCCGAGCGACCACTCCCCGTACCTCGTGCGTCACGGCTCGAGTTCCCCTCGGAGGTGGGACGGATGGCGGAGGCGGACGGGAATCGAACCTGCCTGACCCGGATCCCGGGCCACAACGGTTTTGAAGACCGCGGCGCCCACCAGGACGCGTACGCCTCCGCGCGACACCGTATCCCGAGTCGGTCGGGACTCGCATGCGCCGACCGGCGACGCGGGTACGACGGCTGGCATGGCGGGTCGGGTCGTCCTGTTCGGCGCCACGGGCTACACCGGGGGCCTGGTCGCGGCCGCCCTGGTGCGATGCGGCGAGCTGCCGCTGCTGGTCGGCCGCGATTCGCAGCGCCTCGCGCGGCGGGCGGCGACGCTGGAGCGCGACGGGCGGCGGCTGGCGACGGCGACCGCCGACGCGGGCGACGAGAGCTCGCTGGCCCGCGTGGTCGCCCCGGGCGACGTGGTGGTCAGCACCGTCGGCCCGTTCCTGCGGCTCGGCGAGCCGGCGGTCCGGGTAGCGGTGGCCACCGGCGCGGTCTACCTCGACTCGACCGGGGAGCCGCCGTTCCTGCGGCGGGTGTTCGAGGAGCACGGCCCGCGCGCGGGAGCCAGCGGCGCGGTGCTGCTGCCCGCGTTCGGCTACGACTACGTACCGGGCAATCTCGCCGGTGCCCTCGCGCTGCGCGCGGCGGGCGCCGCCGCGACCCGGGTCGACGTGGGCTACTTCCGCACCGGGGCCGGCGGCGTGAGCGGCGGGACCGCTGCCTCCGCGGCCGGCGTGCTGCTCGAGCCGGGCTTCGCCTGGCGCTCCGGCCGGCTGCAGCCCGAGCGGCCCGGGGCCCGGACCCGCGTGTTTCCCTCGCTGGGCGGCCGGAGCCGGCGAGCCCTGTCGGTGGGCGGCTCGGAGCACCTCACCCTGCCGACGCTGCATCCCGGACTCGACACGGTCGGCGTCTATCTGGGCTGGGCCGGGCCGCTGACCCCGCTGGTCGCCGCCCTCTCGGCGCCGCTCGCGGCGGCAGCCCGGCTGCCGGTCCTGCGCCGCGGGCTCGACGCCGTGCAGGCGCGCATCGGTCCCCGCCCCGGGC
>JALYMT010000308.1 GCA_030773555.1 Actinomycetota bacterium
GGCCCGGCCCGCGACCTCGCGGTCGACGCCACCGGCCCGCACGGGCAGCACGGTGAGGAACGAGAGCGCGAAGCGGGCCGGGTCGCCGGCTCCCGTCACGCGCCGCCCTTGTCGGCCACCCCGGCCTCGTCGAAGGTCGCCATCTCGGCCAAGGTCGCGCCGGCGGCCCGCAGGACCGGCAGGGCCACGAGGGCGCCGGTGCCCTCGCCCAGCCGCATCCCGTACTCGACCACCGGGTCGAGGGAGAGCCGGGCCAGGGCACGGGCGTGCGCCGGCTCGGCCGACCGGTGACCCGCGAGCCACCACGGCGCCGCCCCGGGGGCGATGCGGTGCGCGACCAGCGCGCAGGCCCCCGACACCACCCCGTCGAGGACCACGGGAGTACGCCGGACGGCCGCCTGCACCAGGAAGCCGGTCATCGCGGCGAAGTCCGCCCCGCCACCGGTCGCCAGTACGGCCACCGGATCGTCGAGGACGGCCCGCGTACGGCGCAGCCCGTCGCGCACCGCCGCGGTCTTGCGCATCCAGCCCGCGTCGTCGACCCCCGTGCCCCGGCCCACGACGTCGGCGGCGTCGGCGTCGGTCAGGGCCCCGATGAGCACCGCGGCGGGCGTGGTGTTGCCGATGCCCATGTCGCCGGGGACGAGCAGGTCCGCGCCCGCGTCGACCTCCTCGGCGGCGATGGCCCGCCCCGCGGCGAAGGCCCGCTCGGCCTCCTCGCGGGACAGCGCGTCCTCGACGTCCAGCCGGCCCGACCCGCGGCGCACCTTGCAGCCGGTGACGTCGGCGGGCAGGTCGTCGAGGTCGGCGTCCACCGCGACGTCGACGACGCGTACGGTCGCGCCCGCCGCGCGGGCGAGCACGTTGACCGCCGCGCCGCCGGCGAGGAAGTTGCGGACCATCTGGCCGGTCACCTCGGGGGGATAGGCCGAGACGCCCGCGCGGGCGATGCCGTGGTCGCCGGCGAACACCACCACCCGCGCCCGCTCCACCGGCCGCGGCGGGCACGCGTCCTGCACCCCGGCCAGCCAGATCGAGAGGTCCTCGAGACGACCTAGCGCGCCGGTCGGCTTGGTCAGCCGGCGCTGGCGCTCCCGCGCCGCCGCGCGGGCTGGCTCCGACGGGGGGTGCACCGAAGCCGCGATGGCCTCCAGGTCGAGGTTGCTCATGCGCGCTCCGCTCCTCTCACGGTCGACGTCCCTTCAGCACCAGGGCCTGCCCGGCCACCACCAGCACGACCTCGTCGGCGGTGGCGGCGATCCGGGCGTTGAGCCGGCCGAGCTCGTCGCGGAAGAGCCGGCCGCTCGCGGTCGGCGGCACGACGCCGCTGCCCACCTCGTCGCTCACGATGACCGCCGTCGCCGAGGTGGCCGCCCAGGCGTCGACCAGCCGGTCGACCCGGTCGTGCACCCGGGCGCGGGCGCCCGGCGGCTCGTCGTCGCCGTACGCACCGCACTCCTCCAACGCCGCCGCCAGCCAGAGGGTCAGCGAGTCGACGAGCACCGCCCCCTGCGCGCTGCGCAGCGCCCCTTCCAGGTCGGTGGTCTCCAGGGTGCGCCAGGATGTCGGCCGGCGCGAGCGGTGCGCAGCGATCCGCTCGGCCCACTCCCGGTCCCCGGGACGGGTGCCGCCGGTCGCCACGTACGTCACCGCCGGCTCGCGGTGCAGGCGTCGCTCGGCCTCCGCCGACTTGCCCGACCGCGTCCCGCCGAGTACGAGTACGCGTCGGGGGGCGTGGTGCCGGCGCAGCCGCCGCAGTCGCGGGAATCGAAGTTCCATCGCGCCGGGACTAGATCAAGCCGACAGGCGGAAAGTCAAAGCGGAGCGAGCAGACGGCCGGCGAGAGGGGCGTACGGACGATGGCGTGGACCTGGCGGTACGAGCGGGCCGGTGGCGAGCCGGTCGAGGCGGGGGACCTGCCGCGTGAGTCCTTTCCGACCCAAGCCGACGCGGAGTCGTGGATCGGGGAGTCGTGGCGGCAGCTGCTGGGCACCGGCGTGGACCAGGTGACCCTGCTCGAGGACGGTGAGCAGGTCTACGGGCCGATGTCGCTGCATCCGGCGACCTGAACCCGCCGACCGAAACCCGCCGACCGAGACCCGCAGACATCTTCGGCCTCGCCCGCCCCGCGGGCTACGGGCGCTGCGCGGGGCTCGAGATGCGGGCCGGGTCGGTCTCGGCGACGGGGGCGAGCAGCTCGTCGATGCGCTTCATCAGCTGCACGTCGAGGCGCACCCCGGCGGCCTTGACGTTCTCCACGACCTGCTCCGGACGGGAGGCGCCGATGAGGGCGGCCGCGACGTTGTCGTTCTGCAGCACCCAGGCGACGGCGAGGGAGGCCATCGACAGGCCGGCCTCGTCGGCCACCGGCTGCAGCTGCTGCACCCGCTCGAGCACCCGGTCGTCGAGGAAGCGGCGGACGAAGTTCGCGCCGCCGCCCTTCTCGTCGGTGGCCCGGCTGCCCTCCGGCGGCGGCTGGCCCGGCTGGTACTTGCCGGTGAGCACGCCCTGGGCGATGGGGGACCAGACGATCTGGCTCACGCCGAGCTCGCGGCAGGTCGGCACCACGTCGGCCTCGATGATCCGCCACAGCATGGAGTACTGCGGCTGGCTGGAGATCAGCTGGATGCCGAGGTCCAGGGCGAAGGCGTGGCCCGCCTCGATCTGCTCCGCGGTCCACTCCGAGACCCCGATGTAGAGGGCCTTGCCAGCGCGGACGACGTCGGCGAAGGCCCGCATCGTCTCCTCGAGGGGCGTCTCGACGTCGTAGCGGTGGGCCTGGTAGAGGTCGATGTAGTCGGTGCCGAGCCGGCGCAGCGACCCGTCGATCGACTCGAGGATGTGCTTGCGCGACAGCCCCCGGTCGTTCGGCCCGGGGCCGGTCGGCCAGTAGACCTTGGTGAAGATCTCCAGGCCCTCGCGTCGCTCGCCGGTCAGCGCGCGCCCGAGCACCTCCTCGGCCCGGCCCATCGCGTAGACGTCGGCGGTGTCGAAGGTCGTGATGCCGTTGTCCAGGGCGGCGCGTACGCAGGCGCGGGCGGCGTCCTCCTCGACCTGGCCCCCGTGGGTGAGCCAGTTGCCGTACGCGATCTCGCTGACCTTCAGGCCGCTCGAGCCCAGATATCGGAAGTGCATGGCGCTCTCCTGCCCGGCCGCTTCCGATTCAGACCTGCGCTCCCGGCCGCACGCGGGGAGGTGGCAGGCGCAGGCGGCGGATCTGCAGGCTGCGCAGCAGGGCGTACGAGACGGCGCCTCGGGTGACCTGATCGGGGAAGCGCCGGCGCAGCTCGCGGCGTAGCCGGCGCACGAGCACGAGGGAGTCGGCGACGATCGCGAGCACCATGACCAGCCAGAGGGAGGTGCCGAGGACCTGCACGATCGGCACCCGGATGAACGTGACGAGCAGGACGCCGAGGGCGACGTAGAGGAAGAACTCGGCGACGGAGCGGCGGGCGTCGACGAGATCGCGGACGAAGGCCTTGACGGGCCCGCGGTCGCGCGGCGGCATCGCCCGCTCGTCGCCGCTGAGCAGGGCCGCGCGCGTCCTCGCCCGGCTCTCCCGGGCCTCCTGCCGGGCTCGCCGGCTGGCCTCCTTGCGGTCCCGGGGAGCCCGCACCCGCTCGCGCCGGGTGCGCTCGGCCTCGCGGCGCTTCGGGGTGGGCCGGCCTTTGGCGCCGGAGCGGACGGCCTCGTCGGCCGCGGCGGGCTCGGTTCCAGCGGTGTCGGAGGCGGGGGCGACGCGGCGTCGGAACACGCGGGCCAGCCTACGATTCCGCCCCAGGTGCGAGGCCGCGCCGACGAGGGTAGGCATGAGCTGGGGACGCGGTTGCGCCCCACCGGAAACGGCGAGGACGGAAGGGATGCCGGCGATGGCCTTCATGCGACGACTGGCCACGATCTTCGGCGCCAAGGCCAATCGGGCTCTGGACGCCGCCGAGGATCCGCGCGAGACCCTCGACTACTCCTATCAGCGGCAGCTGGAGATGCTGCAGAAGGTGCGCCGGGGAGTCGCCGACGTGGCCACCTCGCGCAAGCGCCTCGAGCTGCAGATGCAGCAGCTGCGAGCGCAGGCCGACAAGCTCGGCGAGCAGGCCCGCCAGGCGCTGTCGATGGGCCGCGAGGACCTGGCTCGCGAGGCGCTGACCCGCCGCTCCGGCGTGGAGCAGCAGCTGGCCGACCTCGACCGGCAGTACGCCTCGCTGCGCGGCGAGGAGGAGAAGCTGACGATGGCCTCGCAGCGCTTGCAGGCCAAGGTCGACGCCTTCCGCACCCGCAAGGAGACGATCAAGGCCACCTACACCGCGGCCGAGGCGCAGACCCGCATCGGTGAGGCGTTCTCCGGCATCTCCGAGGAGATGGGCGACGTGGGGCTGGCCGTGCAGCGGGCTGAGGACAAGACCGCGCAGCTGCAGGCCCGGGCGGGCGCGATCGACGAGCTGCTCGCCTCCGGCGCGCTCGACGACCCCACCAGCGCGCCCAACGACGACATCACCCGTGAGCTAGACCGGATGTCGAGCTCGAGCTCGGTCGAGTTGGAGCTGCACAAGATGAAGGCCGAGCTGGGCACGGGCTCGCGGCCCGCCGCGCTCGAGAGCAACCGCCAGCCCGAGGGGGGCCAGCAGTGATCCTGCGCATCCTCAACGAGGGGCAGTACGCCATCCCCGACGAAGCCGTGCCCGGCCTCCAGGAGCTCGACGAGGCGCTCGAACGGGCGCTCGACAGCGGCGACGACGACACGTTCCGGGGCGCGTTGCGCTCGCTGCTTGACCGGGTCCGGTCGACCGGCTCGCGGCTGCCCGACGACGACCTCGACAGCTCCGATGCCATCCTGCCCGACGAGGACGCCCACGTCGCCGAGGTCCGCGCGCTGCTGCTCGAGGACGGTGTCATCCCCGGGTGAGGTCGCGCTACCTCCCCGACCGGGGGCTGGGCACGCGGATGGCCGTCACGATCTTCCTGCTCGGGCTGCTGTACGTCGTGCTCGGCGTCGTCCTCGTCTACGCGGGCATCCGCTGGCCCGTGGTGCTGGTCCTCTCCGCGGGCGGGCTGTTCGTCCAGTACTGGTTCTCCGACCGGCTGGCGCTGCGGGCGATGGGCGGGCGGGTGGTCTTGCCGCAGGAGGCTCCGCAGCTGCACGCGGTGGTCGACCGGCTGTGCGCGCTGGCCGATATGCCCAAGCCGAAGGTCGCGATCGCCGACGTCGACCTGCCGAACGCCTTCGCCACCGGCCGCAGTCCGAAGCGCGCCGTGGTGTGCGCGACCACCGGCCTGCTGCGCCGGCTCGACGCCCGCGAGCTCGAAGGGGTGCTCTCCCACGAGCTGGCCCACGTCGCCCACCGCGACGTGGCCGTGATGACGGTTGCCTCGTTCGTGTCGGTCGTGGCTGGCCTGCTGCTGCGCTCGCTGGCGTGGGGCGGCTACGGTCGCCGGCGCGAGAGCAATGCCGCCGCCGCGCTGCTGATGATCCTGGCGGTGTCGGTGGCCGTGTACGCCCTCAGCTACCTCCTCATCCGGGCGCTGTCGCGCTACCGCGAGCTCTCCGCCGACCGGTCCGGGGCGCTGCTCACCGGCCAGCCGTCGGCTCTGGCCAGCGCCCTGGTCAAGATCACCGGCGAGATCGGGCGCATTCCCACCCGTGACCTGCGCCAGGCCGAGGCCTACAACGCCTTCTTTTTCGCGCCCGCCGCTGCCGTGGGGTTCAGCCTGTCGAGTGTGTTCTCCACGCATCCCCCGCTGGAGCAGCGCCTCGACCAGCTGGGTCGCATCTCCGCGCAGCTCGGCCGGGCCGGCTGAGCGGGCCGACTGCTCATGGGTCTGCTCGACCGCCTGCTGGGCCGCTCGGCGCCGCCTCCGCCTGACCTGGACGCGCTCTTCGCCGTGCCCGACGCGGGGCTCACGCTCGAGTCCGCCGCCGGCCTCCGCCCCAGCGGCTCGGGCTCGGTGGCCTTCCGGGCGGCCGAGGGCGGGGCGTTCGGGCAGGTGCAGGCCGACGTGCAGGCCCTCCTGAATGCTGACAACGGCCCCCGGGTGGAGCGGGTGGACGACGACTTCGGCTACACCTGGCTGCTCGCCCGCCATCCGCCCGACGACCTGCCCGGCCTGGTCACCGACCTGCACGCGGTCAACGCCGGGCTGCAGGACGCCGGCTTCGGCCCGGCCCTGCTGTGCTCGCTGGTCGGCTTCGCCGACGCCGCCGGCCGCCGCCTCGCCCTGGTCTACCTCTACAAGCGGGGCACGTTCTACCCCTTCGCGCCGCTGCCCGGCCAGCAGCGCGACAGCGTCCTCGAGCTGCAGGTACGGGGCCTGCTGGCCAGCGATCTGCGCATCGAACCCGACGTCGGCCGCTGGTTCCCGGTCTGGGGCGCGCCCGGGCTCTGATTGGACGGCTGTGCCAGCATGGGAAGGCGCGGCACGGCCGGAGAGTTGTGCCGAGAGTCCGAATCTCGAGCCGCAGGAGCCAGCCAGCATGTCGATCTCGAACGAGGCCCCGACCACGACGTCGCAGCCGGCCACCGACCCCAGCGCCGTCAACCTGTCCGCTGCGGCGGCCGACAAGGTGCGCGCGCTCCTCGAGCAGGAGGGCCGCGACGACCTCGCCCTGCGCGTGGCCGTGCAGCCCGGTGGCTGCTCGGGCCTGCGCTACCAGCTCTTCTTCGACGACCGCCGCCTCGACGGCGACGTCGTCCGCGACTTCTCCGGGGTGGACGTGGTCGTCGACCGCATGAGTGCCCCCTACCTCGGTGGCGCGGTGATCGACTTCGTCGACACCATCGAGAAGCAGGGCTTCACGATCGACAACCCCAACGCCGGCGGCTCGTGCGCCTGCGGTGACTCCTTCCACTAATCCACCGATCGACGAATCGTCCGTCGAATCCGACCGGAGGCGGCGGCCCCTCGCGG
>JALYMT010000309.1 GCA_030773555.1 Actinomycetota bacterium
GTGCACCGCGCGGGCGGTGGGCCGCTGCGGCCCGGCGATGACCGTACGCCCGGCGCCCGCGCAGGCGGCGAGCACCCGGTCGAGCAGGCTGCGCCCGGCCACCTCGAGCCCCGGCTTGTCCACCCCGCCCAGGCGCCGCGCCCGGCCGCCCGCGAGCACGACGGCGTCGTACGGCGGCAGGGTCCCCACGGACCCGAGCCTCCCGCAATCGTCACGATTGGCGACAGTCGCTGCCGGCGGCTTGACTGGGGCGCATGGCGGGACGACTGGACGGCAGGGTGGCGCTCGTGACCGGGGCGTCCTCGGGCATCGGGGAGGCGACGGCGACCGCCCTTGCGGGCGAGGGGGCGGCGGTCGCCATCGGGGCGCGCCGCGCCGACCGGCTCGAGGCGCTGGTGCGCAAGCTCGGCGAGCAGGGCGGACGGGGGCTCGCCCTCGAGCTCGACGTCACCGACGAGGCCGCCTGCCGCGCGGCGGTGGCGCGCACCGTGGAGGAGTTCGGCGGGCTCGACATCCTCGTGAACAACGCCGGGGTGATGCTGCTGGGGCCGCTGGAGGACGCCGACACCGAGGACTGGCGGCGCATGATCTCCACCAACGTCCTCGGGGTCATGTACATGACCCACGCCGGGCTGCCGCACCTGCTCGAGCGGCGCGGCGACGTCGTGCAGCTGTCCTCGACGGCGGGACGCACGGTCAACCGGGGCAGCGGGGTCTACAACGCCAGCAAGTGGGCGGTCAACGCGTTCTCGGAGTCGCTGCGCCAGGAGGTCACGGCGCGCGGCGTGCGGGTGACGCTCGTGGAGCCGGGCGCGGTCGCGACCGAGCTGCGCACGCACATCTCCCACGAGCAGACGCGAACCTCGATCTCCCAGTGGGCCGAGTCGATGCGCCAGCTGCGCTCGGAGGACGTCGCCGCCGCCGTGCTCTACGCCGTCACCCAGCCCGCGCACGTGTCGGTCAACGAGATCCTCCTGCGGCCCACCGACCAGGAGCGGTGATCGCCCGGACGGGGGTCTTCTCCGTTCGTCCGCGCAGGCGTACCGTCGGAGGCGAGGCGCCCCGCCGGTTCGGCCGGGCCGCTACCGGCGCCGCACCTCGACGCAGCGGTGGCACGCCTCCGTCGTGCCACTCCGGTTCGGTACGAGGAGGTTCGCCGTGCAAGGAACCGTGGCCGAGGTCATGACCACCGACGTCGTGACTCTGCGGCCGGAGTCGACGTTCCGCGAGGCCGTACGCCTGGTGGAGGAGCACCACGTGCACGCCCTGCCCGTGCTCGACGACGCCGCGCGCGTCGTCGGCATCGTGGCCGAGAGCGATCTGCTGCTCAAGGAGGAGCTGTTCGCCGGGCTGCCCAATCTGTTCGGCCGGGTGTCCATGCCCCGGCGGGAGCGCGCCCGGGCGATGGCCTCGCAGGTGCGCGAGATCATGACGCATCCGGTGGTCACCGTGAGCCCCGACACTCCGCTGGGAGTCGCCGCCCGCACCCTGCACCGGCGCCGCATCGGCCGCCTCCCGGTCGTCGACGAGAGCGGGCGACTGCGGGGCATCGTCACCCGCAGCGACCTGCTGCGCGTGTTCCTGCGCGAGGACGACGACCTGTGCGCCGACGTCCAGCAGGCGTTGCAGACGATGGGGCAGCCCTTCGCCGACGCGGTCAGCTGCAACACCCGGGAGGGGCACGTGGTGCTCGAGGGTGCTCTCCGGCTCCGTAGCCACGCCGTCGAGGCCGAGCGCCGGGTGCGCGCCCTGCCGGGGGTGTGCGGCGTCACCAACGCCATCGAGGTCGAGACCGACGACGTCAACGTGGCCCTGGTCGGCCCGTAGGCCCCGGTCTCACAGGAGCAGCACGAGAGCGGCGAGCCCGGCGGCGGTCATGGCCGCCGCCATGCCCGCCACGAGCAGTACGGGTGGGGCCGCCGGCGGCTCGTCGCGCGGCCCCGTCCGCTCGCGGAGCACTTCGCGGTGGCGCACCTCCGCGCAGAGCAGGGCGGTGACACCGGCTACCACGCCGAGCGCGGCCCAGCCC
>JALYMT010000310.1 GCA_030773555.1 Actinomycetota bacterium
TGAGCGGTGGCGGTGGGATTTGAACCCACGGAGAAGTTGCCCCCTCACACGCTTTCGAGGCGTGCTCCTTAGGCCGCTCGGACACACCACCGCGAGCTAGATTACCGGACCTCCCGGCGAGCCCTGAAGAAGGCGGAGAGCATCTCACCGCAGTCCCCGGCCAGCACACCCCCGACCACCTCGGGGCGCGAGTTGAGTCGCCGGTCGCGCACCACGTCCCACAGCGAGCCCACCGCGCCGGCCTTGGCGTCGTACGCGCCGAAGACCAGCCGGGCGAGGCGGGCCAGGACGATCGCGCCCGCGCACATCGTGCACGGCTCGAGGGTGACGATGATCGTGCAGCCGCTCAGCCGCCAGGCGCCGGCCGTCCGGGCGGCTGCCCGAATCGCGATCAGCTCCGCGTGCGCGGTCGGGTCGCCGTCGGCCTCGCGGGCGTTCCACCCCCGCCCGAGCAGCACGCCGGCGGCGTCGAGTACGACTGCGCCGACCGGCACGTCGCCCGTGCCGTGCGCGCGGCCCGCCTCCGCGAGCGCCAGGCGCATGAGGTCCTCGAGCGCGGCCGGGGGGGACATCCTCAGCGGATGGCGTCGAGCACGACGTCGAAGCCGGCCGCCTCGGCCACGGCGGTCAGCGCGTCCGCCTCGCCCGTCCCGAGCTCGCCGTCGCACAGGGCGCGCAGCCGCTCGGGTGGCGTACCCAGATCGGCGAGGATGTCGAAGTCACCGACCGGCTCCGCGGCCAGGCTCTCATCCGTGGCCTCGACGCCGAGCAGCTCCGCGTACGGGGAGGTCGCGGCCGCATCGGCGTCGGAGACGAAGACGCGGGGGTCCTCGTCGTCGTCGTCGACACGCACGATGCCGAACCACTCGTCCTCCCGGTCCACGACCAGCAGCGACGGGCACGAGCCGCCGGCCGCCCCGCGAAGGAGCGCGGTCAGGGACTCGAGGTCGGTCGCCGCGGCGAGGTCGACATCGGGAGCCGTCCAGCCGTCGTCGTCGCGGGCGACCACGCCCCGGAAGTACGCCATGGTTCCTGCCTCCTTCTCGCGCGCGGGTCGATTCCGCACCGAGGGGCAGTTGTCTCCCCGCCCCCTTCGGGCCGAAACGGTCGGGACGCGCCGGGCGAGGGCGGCGCCGCTATCGTGCGGCGCATGCGGACGCTCGTCGTGGACCACCCCCTCGTCGCCCACAAGCTGACGGCCCTGCGAGACGCGCGTACCGAGTCCCCCACCTTCCGCCGGCTCGCCGACGAGCTGGTGACGCTGCTCGCGTACGAGGCCACGCGGGACGTGCGCACCGAGCTGGTGGAGGTGAGCACCCCCGTGGCGACGGCGCACGGCGTGAAGATCGCGGCGCCGAAGCCGCTGGTCGTGCCGATCCTGCGCGCCGGGCTGGGCATGCTCGACGGGATGGTACGGCTGCTGCCCACCGCCGAGGTCGGCTTCCTCGGCATGATCCGCGACGAGGGCTCCCTGCTGGCCTCCACCTACGCCACCCGGCTGCCCGAGGACCTGCGGGGCAGGCAGTGCTTCGTGCTCGACCCGATGCTCGCGACCGGCGGCACCCTGGTCGCCGCCGTGCGCCTGCTCGTGGAGCGCGGAGCCGACGACATCACCACGATCTGCCTGCTGGCCGCGCCAGAGGGACTCGCCCGCCTGGACAAGGAGCTCGCGGACGTCGGCGTGCCGGTCACGGTCGTCACCGCCGGTCTCGACGACCGCCTCAACGAGCTCGGCTACATCGTGCCGGGGCTCGGCGACGCGGGCGACCGCCTCTACGGCGTCGTCTGACAGCGGCCGCGCACGGTCCAGGCTGTGGACGACCCGTCGCCGGGCCCGGGGGCTCTGTCGCGTGAACTCCACGGAAAGAGGAAATTTCCACGGAGAGTGGAACTGCGCGATGAGGCACCCCGCGATCCGAGGCGGTCACGCCGGATAGGCGCGTACCTCGGTGGCCTTGACGGCGGCCCACACGGGGGCGCCGGGCGCGAGCTCGAGGTCCACGAGTGTGCCGGGGGTCACGTCGGCGAGGACGGGCAGGGCGCCCTCGACCGCGACGCGCGCGACGTCCCCGTGGCGCTCCACCCCGCGGATGCTGCCCGGCCAGACGTTGCGCGGCGTGCCCTCGGGACGGGTCCGGTGCAGCGCGACCGCGCTGGGGGGAAAGGCCACGAAGACGTTGCCGTGCAGCTGCTCCGCGACGGCCACCGAGGACCCCGACGGCAGTGACACCGTGGCGCCGGCGGCGACGCCGCGGTAGAGGTTGAGCCCGACCAGCCGGGCCACGTAGTCGGTGCGCGGCCTGCGGGCGACCTCCGGCGGGGTGCCGGCCTGCACCACCCGTCCGTCCTCGACCACGACGAGCCGGTCGGCCAGCACCATCGCGTCGAGCGGGTCGTGGGTGACGACGAGGGCGCTGGCGTCGAAGCTCGCCAGGTGCCGCCCCAGCTCGGCACGCGTCTCGAGCCGAGTCGCGGCATCGAGGGCCGCGAGCGGCTCGTCGAGGAGCAGGAGCCGGGGCTGCCGGGCGAGGGCCCGGGCCAGCGCAACCCGCTGGGCCTGCCCGCCGGAGAGTTCGCGCGGGCGCCGGTGCCCGTACGCGCCCAGTCCGACGCGCTCCAGCCAGTGCCCGGCCCGTCGGCGGGCGTCCGGGCGGCGTACGCCGCTCGCCCGCAGGCCGAAGGCCACGTTCTCCAGGGCCGACAGGTGCGGAAAGAGGAGGTAGTCCTGGAACACGACGCCCACCGGCCGGCGCTCCGGGGGCACGCGGATGCGCCGCGCCGGGTCCTCGAGCACGGTGTCACCGGCCACCGGGTCGCCGAGCACGACGGTGCCGCTGCGAAGGGGGAGCAGCCCGGCGAGGGCGCGCAGGGCAGTCGTCTTGCCGGTGCCATTCGGGCCCAGCAGCGCGACGGTCTCGCCGTCGGCGACCTCGAGCGGCAGCTCCAGGGCGAACGCGTCCCGGGCCACCCGGAGATCGGCCCGCAGGCTCACCGCGTCATCGCACGCCGGCGAGCCATCGCTCCCGCAGGCTCGCGAGCACGGCGACGGAGACGGCGAGGAGGACCAGCGAGAGCACGATCGCCGCCTGCGGGTCGGTCTCCAGGGCGAGGTAGACGGCCAGCGGCATGGTCTGGGTGCGCCCGGGATAGCTGCCCGCAAAGGTGATCGTGGCGCCGAACTCGCCCAGCGCCCGCGCCCAGCACAGCACGGTGCCGGCAGCGACGCCAGGGGCCACCAGGGGCAGGGTGACGCGGCGGAACGTGTACCAGCGGGAGGCGCCGAGGGTCGCGGCCGCGTCCTCGTAGCGGCGGTCGGCTCCCCGCAGGGCGCCCTCGACGGCCAGGACGAGGAAGGGCAGCGCGACGAAGGCCTCGGCGAGCACGACGGCCGCCGGGGTGAACGGCAGCGTGACGCCGAGGGCCTGCTCGAGCCACCGGCCGACGAGCCCACGGCGGCCGAGGACGAGCAGCAGCGCGACGCCCCCGACGACGGGCGGCAGCACGAGCGGCACGGTGACCAGCGCGCGCAGGAGCCCGCGGCCGGGGAAGGCGGCGCGGGCCAGCAGCCAGGCCAGCGGCACGCCCAGCAGCACGCACAGCAGGGTCGCAACGGTCGCGCTGACCATCGAGAGCCGCAGCGCCTCGGCGACCTCGGGCGAGGCGAGCCGGGCGGGCAGCGTGCGCCAGGGGGCCCGGGCCACCAGCCCGAGCAGCGGCAGGACGAGGAAGGCGAGCCCGAGCGCGGCGGGCAGCAGCAGCACCGGCGGCAGCGCCAGCCGCTCGCGCTGGCGGCCGGCCCGCCGTCGGGTCACCGGCCGCTCACGGGCGGTCGAAGCCCGCGCCGGCCAACACCGCGCGCCCGCGCTCCGAGAGCAGGTGGTCGACGAAGGTCCGCGCGTCTCCGGCGTCGGCTGCCCGTGCGAGCACCGCGACCGGATAGTCGTTGACGGCCTGCGTGGCCTCCGGCACGTCGAGGCCCTCGACCTCGCCGCCGGCCGCGAGCACGTCGGTGCGGTAGACCAGGGCCGCGTCGACCTCCCCGAGCCGCACCTTGCTCAGCGTGGCCTTGACGTCCTGCTCGAGGGTGTCCGGCCGCGCGACGACGCCCGCCGCCGCGAACGCCTTGCCCGCCGCCGCGCCGCAGGGCACCTGGGGGGCGCACAGCGCGATCTTCAGCTCGTCGGTCGCGAAGTCGGCGAGTCCGCGCACCCCGCCCGGGTTGCCGCGTGGCACCGCGATCTGCAGCCGGTTCCGTACGAAGGTCGCGGGCCGGGCGGTCACCAGGTTCGCGTCGACCACCTGCTGCATCAGGGTGGGGCTCGCGGCGGCGAACACGTCAGCGGGTGCGCCCTGCACGATCTGCTGCGCCAACGCGGAGCTGGCTCCGAAGTTGAACCGCACCGTCGTCCCCGGGTGGGCGGCCGGAAAGTCGCGGCCGATCTGCTCGAACGACTCGGTGAGCGAGGCGGCGGCGAAGACGGTGACCGTACGCCGGGCCGTTGGGTCCTCGGCGTCGCCGCCGCAGGCCGCAGCGGCGAGCACGGGAAGACCGGCGACGGCGAGAATCGAGCTCCGGCGGCGTGCGGTCACGAGGCGTCCTGCGGAATCTCGACGACCACGGCCGTCGACTTCACGGCGGCGACCGCGAGCACGCCCACCTCGAGCTGCAACTTGTCGGCGGCCTCCCGGCTCATGAGGGACACCACCCGGTGCGGCCCGGCCTGCAGCTCGACCTGGGCCATCACGGTGTCCTTGACCACCCGGGTGACGATGCCGCGGAACCGGTTGCGCGCCGACTGCCCGACCACCGCTCCGGACGCCGGCGGGTCGCCGAGCTCCTGCGCGAACTCGGCCAGGGCCCTGCCCTCGACGCCCCGCCGCCCCCCGTCGGTGAGCACCGTGGGCAACCGCCCTGCATCGGCCCAGCGCCGCAGGGTGTCGTCGCTGACGCCGAGCAGCTCCGCCGCCTCGCCGATCCGAAAGATCGCCATGCCGCGCACCCTAGCGCCGCATCTGCGGCGTCACCAGCCACGAGCTTCCCGCACCTGCGTCAGCCCGAGCGCCCGGGGCCCGCCGCCCGCTGCCAAGATCCCGATTTTGGGGTGGCAGAACGCAGTCCACTGCACTTTCCCACCCACATTGGCGATCTCGGTGCGCGCGTCCCGATCGATCCTGACGGGGAAGCCGCGGGAACGGGGACCTAGGCCAGCGCTGCGACCTCCACCATGGCGGCGGTGACCAGGGCGGCGTCCGCGCGACCCAGGGCGTACGGGGGCATGGTGTAGATCAGGTTGCGGAACGGGCGCAGCCACACGCCCCGGTCGACCAGGTGCGCGGTCACGCGGGGCACGTCGACCGGAGCGCGCATCTCCAGCACGCCGATCGCGCCGAGCACGCGTACGTCAGCGACACCGGGCAGCTCCCGGGCGGGGGCCAGCCCGACGCGCAACTCCTCCTCGATCCGGGCCACCTCGGCCTGCCAGCCGCGGCTGAGCAGCAGCTCGACACTGGCCCGCGCGACCGCGGTGGCCAGGGGGTTCGCCATGTAGGTGGGCCCGTGCATGAGCACGCCCGCCTCCCCGCCGCAGATGCCGTGGGCGACCCGCGGCGTGCACACGGCGGCGGCGAGGGACAGGTAGCCGCCAGTGAGGGCCTTGCCGACACAGAGGATGTCGGGGACGACGCCGGCGTGCTCGCAGGCGAACATCCGCCCCGTACGCCCGAAGCCGGTGGCGATCTCGTCGGCGATCAGCAGTACGTCGTACCGGTCGCAGAGCTCGCGGGCGCGGGAGAGGTAGGACGGCGGGTAGAAGCGCATGCCTCCGGCGTTCTGCACCACGGGCTCGAGCACCAGCGCTGCCACCTCGTCCGCGTGCCGTCGGAGCAGCGCCGCGAGGTCGGCTGCATCGGGGTCCTGATCGGGGCGGGCGGCGAACAGGTGCTGGGGCAGCATGTCGGCGAACAGGGCGTGCATCCCCCCGACGGGGTCGCACAGGGCCATGGTCGCGAAGGTGTCGCCGTGGTAGCCCCCGCGCACCGTGAGCAGCCGGGTCTTGCCGGGCTGGCCCTGCGAGCGCCAGTACTGCAGCGCCATCTTGACGGCGACCTCGACGGCGACCGAACCGGAGTCGCAGAAGAAGACGTGCTGCAGGGCGCCGGGGGTGAGCTCGGCGAGCAGCCCCGCCAGCTCGACGCCCGGCGCGTGGGTCAGCCCGCCGAACATCACGTGCGCCATCGCGTCGAGCTGGGCCCGGGCGGCGGCGTCGAGCTCGGGGACCCGGTAGCCGTGGACGGCGGCCCACCAGGAGGACACGCCGTCGACCAGCTCGCGGCCGTCGGCGAGGGTGATCCGCACCCCTTGTGCCGAGGCGACCGGATAGACCGGTGCCGGGTCGATCACGGACGCGTACGGATGCCAGACATGGGCGCGGTCGAGCTCGAGGAGCTGCGGAGCGTCGGGCGGCGCGCCGTCGAGGCCGGTCGGAACTGCCACGGCGCTAAACCCTAGGGGGTGCAGGCCGCCTGTTGCCGGGTCAGCAGGTGGACGGTGACGCCGGCACCCAGGGGCACCAGCAGGGCGCCGGCGAGGGCGGCGGGGGCGCCGGGCCCGCGGCGGGCGGGGTGGGCC
>JALYMT010000311.1 GCA_030773555.1 Actinomycetota bacterium
GCGACCTACTGAGGATCACTAGGAACGGGGCCGGTCGTCCCAACGGCAGTGAGGTCGACGAGGACACCGCATACACCCACCTTCCGATGGCCGCCCGACACCACCGGAAGATGAACGACCCTCCGTCGGCAACTCGTCGACCAGGGAGCAGCCACCGCAAGCTAGCGGTACTGCCGGTGCTGGGCGTGTAGGACCACGGCGCGCACCTCTGGGGGCAGGTCTACGACACGCACTTCCACATCTAGGCCGCGCAGCGCCGCGGCCGGCCAGGAGCGGCTGCCGGTGAAGGGTCTCGCCGCGGCCGGGTCGGACAGGCACAGCACCAAGCGGGGGCGGGCGAGCAGGGTTGAGGCCACCCAAACCAGCTTGAGGGCGTCGGTGAGGACCTTGTTTCGCTGAGCTGGCTTCGGTGAACCCTGGTGTGCCCACGCTTCCACCAGCACGGAGAGGTCCTCGTCGGCGCCGTCGACCTCCACCCGCACCTCCCCCACCCGGATGCGGCGGGGCTGCAGTGGGACGTCAAGCTCCCGGCTCAGGGCAGCGAGCATGATCCCCTCTGCACGCCGTTGTTCCTCGCTGTCGCCCGGCGGAAGCTCCCGAAGCTGTCAGCTGACCTCCTTCCCGGGCGTACCGACACCCGCTTCGAGCCCGGTTCTAGGCAGCCGGTCACGACCAGCGCTCGCCCCCGTCTCGGCACCGTCATCCGCCAAAGCTGGATCCACGTGGGGAGCGGACCGGGCAAGGAGTTCGTTGACGAGCTTGCCGTCCAGGCCGAGCCATCGGCGTAGGACGCCCTCGCGCTCCAGCCGGCGGCAGACTTGGTTGATCGTTTGGCGGGGATGCACGTCGAGCCTGCGGGCGATCTCGTCGTCGTCCGATGGGCGAGCGCTAACGCCCAGCAGCGCGAGCACCGGGGTCGGCGGTAGTCGGGTGCGAATGCGAGGATGCAAGATCATGGCCACCGGTCATTACGCTCACCTCCGGTGGCGCGCTCAGCCACAGTGCTGTCTCCCGTTGGCCGTGCACGAAAAGACTTCCGCCCCCGGCTCTCACGGTCCAGACCGCCTAGCTGTCACGGCAGCTGCCGAACGCGGAGAGCCGGCCCCTCGTGGGCGAGGAGACCGGCTCTGACCGTGGATTTCTCGGTCGGGACGACAGGATTTGAACCTGCGACCCCTTGACCCCCAGTCAAGTGCGCTACCAAGCTGCGCCACGTCCCGATGCCCGCTCCCGCGAGCGGCTGCGACTCTACCGCAGCAGAGGCGGGGCCGGCTCGGGAGTAACCGGGGGCTCAGCGCTTGACCCGCTCCCGCATCCGTACGCTGATCTCGATCGGGGAGCCGACGAAGCCGAACTGCTCGCGCAGGCGGCGCTCGAGGAACCGGCGGTAGCCCGCCTCGAGAAAACCGGTGGTGAACAGCACGAAGCGGGGTGGGCGGGTGCCGGCCTGCGTACCGAAGAGGATCTTCGGCTGGCGACCACCGCGCACGGGCGGTGGGGTCGCGGCGACGATCTCGGCGAGGAACCCGTTGAGCCGGGCGGTGGGCACCCGGGTGTCCCAGCCCTCCAGTGCGGCGTCGAGAGCGCGGACGAGCTTGTCGACACCCCGCCCGGTGCGCGCGGAGATGTTGACCCGCGGCGCCCAGGGCACCCGGTGCAGCTCGCGTTCGATCTCCCGCTTGAGGATCGACTGGCGGTCCTCGTCGAGCAGGTCCCACTTGTTGAACGCGATGACCAGCGCCCGGCCGGAGTCGATGACCATCGACAGGATCCGGGTGTCCTGCTCGCTGAGGGGGGAGCTGGCGTCGAGCAGGACGATCGTGACCTCGGCCTTCTCGAGGGCGGCGTGCGTGCGCAGGGAGGCGTAGTAGTCGGCGCCGCTGCTCTGATGGGCACGCCGGCGGATGCCCGCGGTGTCGACGAAGCGCCAGGTGCGCTCCCCGAGCTCGATGAACTCGTCGACGGGGTCTCGCGTGGTGCCGGCCTGCGCGTCGACGACCACCCGCTCCTCCCCGGCGAGGCGGTTGAGCAGGCTGGACTTGCCGACGTTGGGCTTGCCGAGCAGCGCGACGCGGCGCGGCCCGGTGGTCGTACGCCCCGCGCCCTCGCGCGGGGTCTCGGGCAGGGCGTCGAGGATCGCGTCGAGGAGGTCGCCGCTGCCTCGACCGTGCAGGGCGGACACCGGGATCGGCTCGCCCAGCCCGAGCGACCACAGTCGGGTCGCCTCGAGCTCCGAGCGCTCGTCGTCGACCTTGTTCGCCGCGAGGATCACCGGCTTGTCGGCGCGCTGGAGCGTCTTGGCGGCTGCGGCGTCGGTCTCCTGCGCGCCGACGGTGGCGTCGACGACCAGCAGGATCGCGTCGGCCGCGGCCATCGCGAGCTCGGCCTGAGCGGCCACGCGAGCCGCCATGCCGGCAGCGTCGGGCTCCCACCCGCCGGTGTCGACGACGGTGAAGCGGCGGCCGTTCCAGTTCGCGTCGTAGGCCACCCGGTCGCGGGTGACCCCCGGCACGTCCTCCACGACGGCCTCGCGCCGGCCGAGGATGCGATTGACCAGCGTCGACTTGCCGACGTTCGGCCGGCCCACGACGGCCAGGACGGGAAGCGGCCCGGCCTGCTCGTCGGGCGCGCCGTGCCCCTCGAGGTCGCCGACGTCCTCGAGGTCAGCGACGTCGTCGAACTCGGCGGCGGCCACGTCCTGCTCGCTCATCCGGCCGCTCCTCCCCCAGGGACACGGGCAGCGTTGGAGTACCCCGCCTCCCGCACTAGGGCCACGATCCGGTCGATGACCTGCGGCAGGGTCAGATGGGTGGCGTCGACCTCGTGCGCGTCGGGCGCCTTCGCCAGGGGGGCCGCGGCGCGCGTGGAGTCGAAGCGGTCTCGGCGGGTGAGGTCCTGCAGCGTCGCCGCCGCCGTCGCCGCCGGGTCGACCAGCTCGGCGTTGCGGCGCTGCGCCCGCGCCTCGGCCGCGGCGGTGAGGTAGATCTTCACCTGAGCGTCGGGGGTGACGACGGTGCCGGTGTCGCGGCCCTCGACCACGATGCCGCCGTCGCCGATGATGGCCCGCTGGAGGGCGGCCAGCCGGGAGCGGACGGCGGGGACGGCGCTGACCGCGCTGACCGCGCGGGTGACCTCGGGGCCGCGGATGGCGCGGGCGACGTCGGTGCCCCCGACCTCGATGGTGGCCCGGCCCGGGTGGGTGCCCACGGAGAGCACGGGCTCGGCCGCGAGCACCGCGACGGCGTCGGCGTCGGTCACGTCGACCCCCCGCTCCAGCAGCCACCAGGTGAGCGCCCGGTAGGTCGAGCCGGTGTCCAGGTAGCGCAGCCCCAACCGGGTCGCCACCCCCCGGGAGACGCTCGACTTGCCCGCACCGGAGGGGCCGTCGACGGCCACTACGATGCCGGCGAGGAGGCCGGGTGCGTCGTCGGTGTACACGGCCACCCTCCCTCTCCCTGTCCGAGGCAGCCTCCGGCCACTCCCCGGACGAGCCCGGCGCGGCGCCGGGGTCGAGGCTACCGCCGGGGCGGCAGGTGCACGTCCCACCCGCAGCGGCGCAGGTGCCCCGCGAGCCCGTCGGCCCGGCCGGGGAGCACGCGGATCCGCACCCAGCCCACCGGCTGGGCGGGTGAGTGCTCGATCGTCAGATCCTCCAGGTTCGTCCCCTCGGCGGCCAGGTCGGCGAGCAGCCGGGCCAGCTCTCCCGGCCGGTCACGCACGACCACGGGCAGCTCGGCGAGCGTCACGCCCGCCACGTGCGGCTTGCCCGGCAAGCGCGCCCGCCCCGCGTTGCCCCGGCGCAGCACGTCGACCAGTGCGTCCTCGTCGGGGTCGTGCTCCGGGCCTGCGTCGAGGGCCGCGAGGACGGAATCGAGATCGGCGCGTACGTCGCGCAGCACGGTGGCCACGGCGGCCGCGTTGCCGGCGAGGATGCCCACCCAGAGCCCGGCGTCGGAGGCGGCCACCCGGGTCACGTCGCGCACGCCCTGCCCGGCCAGCTGCACCGTCGTGGGGTCGGCATCGACGAGTCGGGCTGCGGCCAACGCGGCCAGCACGTGCGGGCCGTGCGAGACCAGGGCGACGGCGCGGTCGTGCTCGGGCTCGTCGAGGACCACGGGGACGCCCGCGCACAGCTGCACCAGAGCCTGCGCGCGGGCGACGTGCTCGGCCGCGACGTCGGCATGGGGGGTGAGCACCCATGGCCGACCCTCGAACAGGTCGGAGCGGGCCCCGGCCGGCCCGGAGAGCTCCCGCCCGGCGAGGGGATGCCCGCCGACGTAGCTGGCCAACTCGGCGCCCAGGCGCTCGGCGTCGCGGCGGACCTGTCCCTTGACGCTGGCGACGTCGGTGTAGGTACGCGCCAGCCCGGTGCGCTGGGCCTCGACGAGCACCGGGGCCACCTGGCCCGGAGGCACGGCCAGCACGGCCAGGTCGGCTGGCTCCGCACCGGTTCCCGGGCCTCGACCGGGCTCCTCGTCGAGCCGGCCGGCTCCCAGGTCGGCGGCAAGCCGGGCCGTGGCCGGGTCGCGGTCGCGCAGCCGGACGTCGACGCCCCGCCGGGTGAGCGCGAGCCCCACGGAGCTGCCGATCAGACCGGCACCGAGCACCACGACGGAGCGCAGCGACTCCGGCGGGGTCACTGGGCCAGGTCGCGGCGCAGCGCGGCGGCCCCCCGCAGGTAGACGTGGCGCACGTCCTGACGCGAGCGCTCGGTCTCCACGTGCGCCAGCAGGCGTACGACCCGGGGCATCGCCCCGGCAATCTCGAGCTCCTGCGCGCACAGCAGCGGCACGTCGCCGATGCCCAGCCGACGGGCGGCCAGCGCCGGGAACTCCGAGTGCAGGTCGGGCGTCGAGGTGAAGATCACGGAGATGAGCGCGTCGACGTCGAGCTCGTTGGCCTCCAGCAGCGTGCAGAGCAGCTCCTCGACGCTGGCCAGCAGGTGGTCGCGGTCGTCCTCGTCGAGCTGCACAGCCCCCCGTACGGCGCGGACCGCCATCGCACCTCCTGACCGGGCCCCTCCGACGTCGTCGTCACCCTAACCAGAACGCCTGCCGGCTACAGTCCCACGACCCGGGAGAGCTGGCCCACCTCGGCGCGGGTGAGCGGGCGGGTGCGGCCCGGCCGCAGGTCCCCGAGGTTGATGGGACCGATGCGGGTGCGCACCAGGCGCTGCACGGGGTGACCGGCGGCGGCCAGCAGCCGGCGTACGAGATGCTTGCGCCCCTCGTGCAGCACCAGCTCGACCATGACCCGCCCGGCGGCGTTGCCGACGACCCGGAAGCTGTCGACGCGAGCGGGGCCGTCGTCGAGCTCGATTCCCTCGCGCAACCGCCGGCCCACGTCGCGCGGCAGCGGCGTGGCGACCTCCGCGAGATAGGTCTTCGGCACCTCGTACGAGGGGTGGGCGAGCCGGTGGGCGAGCTCCCCGTCGTTGGTGAGCAGCAGCAGACCCTCGCTGTCGGCGTCGAGGCGGCCCACGTGGAACAGCCGCTCCGGGCGGTCGGCGACGTAGTCGCCGAGGGCGCGGCGGCCCTCGGGGTCGCTCATCGTGCTGACGACGCCCTTGGGCTTGTTGAAGGCGAGGTGGACCAGGTCGCGGGCGGTCACCACCCGCAGGCCGTCGACGCGGATCTCTGCCTGCTCGGGGTCGACCCGCAGACCCTGGGCGCGCACGACCGCGCCGTTGACCTCGACGCGGCCCTGCTCGATGAGCTGCTCGCAGGCGCGGCGGCTGCCGACCCCGGCCTCCGCCAGCACCTTCTGCAGGCGGATGCCCTCGGTGTCGGCGCTGGAAGCCCCCACGCTCGCGCCCACGTCGCTCACCCCTCTCCCGGGAAGCCCTCCTCGTCGAGGGCCTCGGCCTCCGGGAGGAACGGTGCGAGGGCGGGTAGTTCTTCCACGGTGCGCAGGCCCAGGCGGTCGAGGAAGTAGCCGGTGGTGCGATAGAGCACCGCGCCGCTCGCGGGGTCGGTGCCGGCCTCCTCGACCAGCCCCCGCGCCACCAGCGTGCGCATCACCCCGTCGACGGCGACTCCGCGGACGGCGGCCACCCGCGCGCGGCTGACCGGTTGGCGGTAGGCGACCACCGACAGCGTCTCCAGCGCGGCCTGCGTGAGCCGGGCCTGCTGCCCGTCTCGCACCAGCTGCTCGACCAGCTCCGCGCACTCCGGGCGGCTGTAGAGACGCCAGCCGCCGGCGGCCTCGCGCAGGGCGAAGCCCCGCTCCTGCACGTCGTACTCCTGCGCGAGGGAGCGCAGCCCGGCGAGCACCTCCTCGGGTGACCGGTCGAGCACCCGGGCGAGGTCATCGGCGGAGGCGGGAGTGTCGACGACGACGAGCATCGCCTCGAGCGCCCGACGCAGCGGCTGCTCGGGAGCCGGCCGGGAAGCGGCGGCGAGGTCGACGACCCGGTGCAGCTGGGAGAGGTCGGTCACGTCGGCTCCCCGCGGTTCCCCTCGGCTGCTCCGGCAGGGTCAGCGACCCAGCGCACGTGCAGCTCCCCCAGGGCCGTGACCTGCTCGAACGCGACGGCGCCGTCGTGGAAGAGCTCGAGCAGGGCGAGGAAGCGGCCCACCACCACCAGCGTGTCGTCGGCGTCGGCGACCAGGGCCCGGAACGTGGCGGTGCCCACCCGGCGCAGGTGCCCGACGAGCAGCACGGCCTGCTCGCGCACGCTGACCCGGGGAGCGTGCACGTGGGCGACCGAGACCTCGGGTGGGGCCGGCCGGGGTTGCAGCGCCCGCGCGGCCAGGGCGGCCAGCTGCTCCGGGCCGAGCCCGAGCAGCACCTCCGGCAGCAGGTCGGCGAAGCGCGGCTCCAGCCCCACCACGCGCGGATGCCACTGGGCCTCCTCGGCCATCCGGGCGGCGAACACGGCGGCCACCTGCTGGTAGGCGCGGTACTGCAGCAGGCGGGCGAACAGCAGGTCGCGGGCCTCGAGCAGGGCGAGGTCCTCCTCGTCCTCGACCTCCGCCGCCGGCAGCAGCCGCGCGGCCTTGAGGTCGAGCAGGGTGGCGGCGACCACGAGGAACTCGCTGGTGCGCGCAAGGTCGCCGGTGTCGCCGGTGCCCGGCGAGGCCCGCAGATGGGCGACGAAGTCGTCGGTGACCTTCGACAACGCCACCAGGGTGACGTCGAGCTTGTGCTTGGCGATGAGGCTCAGCAGCAGGTCGAAGGGCCCCTCGAAGACCTCGAGGTGCACCTCGAAGGCGGGAGCTGCCCGCGAGCTCTCGGGCGTCGCGCTTCGGGCAGGAGCGGCGGCGGGCACCCGCTAGTCGCCGCGCAGGCGGCGTACGAGGACGCTGGCCTCGCCGTGCGTCTCCAGGTCGGCGACCACCATGGCCACCGCCTCGCGCACGATGCGCCCGCGGTCGACGGCGAGGCCGTGCTCCCCGCGCAGCACCAGCCGAGCCTGCTCGAGCTCGAACAGCTCGTCCTCCGACACGTACACGGTGATCTTCTCGTCGTGGCGGACGCGCCCGCTGGAGCGGCGTTCGTCGGAGGCGCGGCGACCGCGGGGCAGGGAGCCCGCCCGCCCGGACATCCGCCGCTCCGTGGGCGTAACGGTGCCGACGAGCTCGAGGACGTCGGTCGCGCCGTCGCTGCGCTCGTCGGCGCGGTCGCGCGACCTCGCGTCCGTGTCGGGCAGGCTTATCTGGCGAGACACCGGGCCAGGACCTCCTTCGCCAGCTGGCGGTAGGCAGTCGCGCCGGGAGAGCTCGGCGCGTACGTGGTGATGGGCTCGCCCGCGACCGTGGTCTCCGGGAAGCGGACGGTGCGGGTGATGACGGTGTGAAAGACGACGTCGCCGAACGCGTCGACGACGCGCGCGAGCACCTCGCGCCCGTGCAGGGTGCGCGCGTCGTACATGGTGGCGAGGATGCCGTCGACGCGCAGCCCCCGATTGAGGCGCTCCTGGACCTTGTTGATCGTGTCGACGAGCAGCGCGACGCCGCGCAGCGCGAAGAACTCGCACTCCAGCGGCACGATCACGCCGTGGGCGGCGGTGAGTGCGTTGACCGTGAGCAGGCCCAGCGAGGGCTGGCAGTCGATGAGGACCACGTCGTAGTCGGCGAGCACGGGTTCGAGAGCGCGCGCGAGGACCTGCTCGCGGGCCACCTCGGTGACCAGCTGCACCTCGGCGGCGGAGAGGTCGATGTTGCCGGGTAGCAGGTCGAGCCCGGGGACGTTCGTCTTGAGCAGCACCTCCTCGAGGGCGACGCCGCGCTCCATCAGCAGGTTGTAGACCGTGGTGTCGAGCTCGTGGGGGTTCACTCCCAGCCCGACCGACAGCGAGCCCTGCGGATCGAAGTCGACGAGCAGCACGCGTCGGCCGTACTCGGCCAGGGCGGCGCCGAGGTTGATGGTGGTGGTGGTCTTGCCGACCCCGCCCTTCTGGTTGCACATGGCGATGACCCGCGCCGGGCCGTGGGAGTCGAGGGGCGCGGGCTCGGGCAGCTCGGGCGTGCGGCGCCCGGTGGGGCCGAGCGGCGCCCAGTTGGGCTTCCTCGCCTCGGGTGCGGGCAGCTCCGAGCGCACCTCGAGGAGGTCGTCCCGGTCGAGGAGCGCGGGCTGGGCGTCGGGAGGAGCGGCAGCAGGAGGATTAGTCGACTCGTTCACAAGTCGTTCTGCCTCTCTGGCGACGGGGCTACTGCTCGACTCGTCGGCGTGTGTGCTTACCGACGAAAGTGACCCTAGAGAGCCGCGGGGGCGCGGGGCAAGGCGACGCACCGCGCAAAATGCCAGTGGTGCAACCCGCCTCGTCTGCCGCGGACCGGCCGGGTCAGCGGGCGCGGGGATGGCTCGCGGCGTAGACCTCGCGCAGCCGGTCGACGGTGACCAGGGTGTAGACCTGGGTGGTCGCCACCGACGCGTGCCCGAGCAGCTCCTGCACGACCCGGACGTCGGCCCCCCCGTCGAGCAGGTGGGTGGCAAAGGAGTGCCGCAGGGTGTGGGGTGACACCGCCCGGGCCAGCCCCGCCCGCCCCGCGGCCCCCCGCAGCACCGTCCACGCGCTCTGCCGGCTGAGCCGGCCCCCGCGCGCGTTGAGGAACAGCGCGGCCGGGCCCGTCCCCGCCGCGGCCAGCGTTGGGCGGGAGCGCACCAGATAGGCCTCGACCGCGGCCCGGGCGTAGGAGCCGACGGGGACGAGCCGCTGCTTGCCGCCCTTGCCGCTCAGCCGTACGGCGGCGGCCAGCGCGCCGGTGGGCTCGTGGGCGAGGTCGTCGACGTCGAGAGCGACGGCCTCCGAGATGCGCGCGCCGCTGCCGTACAGCAGTTCCAGCAGCGCGGCGTCGCGCAGCGCGAGCGCCGTCTGCCCGGAGGCGGCGGCGGCGAGCAGGGCGCTGACCTCGGCCACCGAGATCGCCTTCGGCAGCCGGCGGGGCGGCGCGGGCGGCCGGACGTCGCGGGCGGGATCGGAGGCCGCGAGCCCCTCGCGGTGAGCGAAGCGGTGGAAGCCGCGGACCGCGACCAGGGACCGGCCGGCCGAGCCGGCGGCCAGGGGGGCGTGCTCCTCGTCGCCCTCCCGCAGGGCGACGAGGAAGGCGGCGACGTGCTGCTCGCGGACCTCGGGGACCGAGCGGACGCCGGCTCCGGCGAGGTGCTCTAGGTAGCGGTGCAGGTCGCGGCGATAGGACAGCAGCGTGTTGCGGGCCGCGCCGCGCTCGACGACCAGGTGGTCGAGATAGCCGCGGACGGCCTGCGGCAGCGGGGCGGGCAGCGCCGCGTCGGTCAGCGAAGCACCTCCTCGAGGGCGCGCGGCGTCGCGCCGTGCGCCTCGGCGACCGGGCCGTAGACGATGGCCCCGTCGAAGGTGTTCAGCCCGCGGGCCAGCGCGGGGTCGCGGCGCAGCGCCTCCCGCCAGCCGAGCTCGGCGAGCTCGAGCACGTAGGGCAGGGTGACGTTGGTCAGGGCGTAGGTCGAGGTGTGCGGCACGGCCCCGGGCATGTTGGCGACGCAGTAGAAGACCGACTCGTGCACGCGGTAGGTCGGGTCCTCGTGCGTCGTGGGCCGGCTGTCCTCGAAGCAGCCGCCCTGGTCGATGGAGATGTCGACGAGCACCGAGCCGGGCTTCATCCGGGCGACCTGCTCGTTGGTGACCAGCGTCGGCGCCTTCGCCCCGGGCACCAGCACCGCGCCGATGACCAGGTCGGCGTCGAGCACCGCCCGCTCCACCTCGTAGGTGTTCGACGCCACCGTCTGCAGATGGCCGTGGTAGACGTGGTCGGCCTGACGCAGCTTGTCGAGGTTCTTGTCCAGCAGCAGCACCTCGGCGTGCATGCCGAGGGCGATCGCCGCGGCGTTCATGCCGGACACCCCCGCCCCGAGGATGACGACCTTCGCGGCGTACACCCCCGAGACTCCGCCGAGCAGGATGCCGCGCCCCCCGGACGCGCGCAGCAGGGTGTGCGCCCCCGCCTGAGGGGCGAGCCGCCCCGCGACCTCCGACATGGGGGCGAGCAGCGGCAGGCTGTGGTCGGGCAGCTCCACGGTCTCGTACGCGATGCCGGTCACGCCCGCGGTCACCAGCGCGTCGGTGCACACCTTGCTCGCGGCCAGGTGCAGGTAGGTGAACAGCGTCTGCCCGCGACGCAGGCGCGGATACTCCTCGGGGACCGGCTCCTTGACCTTGAGCACCAGCTCGGCGTCCCACACCTCGTCGGGCGTGGTCCCCAGGGTGGCGCCGGCGGCCCGGTAGGCGTCGTCGGGGATCGAGGACCCCAGGCCGGCCCCCCGCTCCACGGCGACGTCGTGCCCGTGCGCGACCAGCTCGTGGACGCCGGCGGGGGTAATCGCCACGCGGTACTCGGAGTTCTTGACCTCGCGAGGAATGCCGACCCGCACGATCCCACCTTCCTCGAAGGCCCGCCGGTGCGCGGCCCCAGGGATTCTAGCCGGGAGGGACGACCAAATCAGTGGGACGGGCGAGCCGGCCAGGGCGCGTCGGCGGGGCGCAGGCCGGCCCAGCCG
>JALYMT010000312.1 GCA_030773555.1 Actinomycetota bacterium
TGGCCGAACACCGCCGATGAAGGACGTCGGTGAGCCGTGTGCGGGAGAACCGCACGCACGGTTCGACGGGGAGGGGCTGGAAACGGAGCACCAGCTACCGCGCCAGCCCCTCACCCAACCAACCTCCGTCCTTGGCCCGCTGCCGCATCAGATCCATTCACCGGCACGGACACCGACTGCGCCATCACCGAGGAGGTAATCATCCCGGCGCTCAGCGTCTGACTAGACCCAGGATCACGCGGCAGCTGCCAACACCACGCCCGGGGACTTGACCGCCCTTCGGTGAGCTGATGCGGCGCTACGCCAACAATTGCTCACCGCGCTGCGGGGATGAGCCGGACCTGGCCATCGTCCAGGAGGTCATGCATCCGTCTCCCCGCGCACGCGGGGGTGAGCCCACCTACGGCGTGGCCTCCTGGTGCTACATCGCGTGCTCCCCGCGTCCGCGGGGGTGAACCGGTCTGACCCGGCAACCGCCGCATCGCCTAGATGTGTTCCCCGCGCCCGCGGGGGTGGCCCACCTGCTCCAAGCACCCCGGCCACTGGTGGACGTGCTCGCCGCGCCCGCGGGGGTGAGTCGTCCCTCCTCCTGACCGCGGGTGTCTCGCTGGTGTGCTCCCCGCGCCCGCGGGGGTGAGCCCGCCTTCCGGGCCGTCTTCACCTCATGCGCCATGTGCTCCCCGCGGCGGCGGGGGTGAGCCCAGCGGTGGGTCTGCGTCGTCCTCGCGGTGGAGGTGCTCCCCGCGCACGCGGGGGTGACCCCCGCACCAGCCCGAGTCCGCCGCCGCCAGACCCGTGCTCCCCGCGCCCGCGGGGGTGAGCCGCGCGCCGAGGGGCGGTGAATCTCTCTGGGCAAGTGCTCCCCGCGCCCCGCGGGGGTGAGCCGCGCCGGGCGACGCGCCAGGCCACGGTGAGCCCGTACTCCCCGCGCCCCCGGGGGTGAGCCCCGGATCGCGACCGGCCTGCGCAACGAGCCGTTGTGCTCCCCGCGCCCGCGGGGGTGAACCCGAGAAGAAGGTGCCGCACCGCAGGATCGCCGGGTGCTCCCCGCGCCCGCGGGGGTGAGCCCACCCGCGGCAGGGACTTGCCGGCACCCTGCGAGTGCTCCCCGCGCCCGCGGGGTGAGCCGCCGAGCAGTACGGGCGTACCGGAGACTCGGCGGTGTTCCGCGCCCAGGGGTGAGCCGCCGTCCCCCTGGCCGACGCACTCAAGTTGGACTGGTGCTCCCGGGCGGCTGCCCTTCTCCGCGCCGTGTGCGCGCAGTTGACGTAATACGGCCTCAAGGCTGTCCTGTGCGTGGCGGCGGCGAGTTTCGGCAGTTTCGCGACCGGTCCTTCGCGCGCGGGCCCTGCTGAACCAGGATTACAGAGACCCTCGCCCGGGCCCACGTGGGGTGCCAAGCGCTCCATGCCGTTCGTCAGGCGAGAAGAGGGAGACGTGCTGCTGTCGAACGGCACGCGGCCGCTGCCAGGGAAGCGGTAGCCGTGCTCCGCGAGGACGCCGCCTGGCTGAGCGACGGCGTCCTCGCGTCGAGTGGTCAGGCGATCGTCCAGGTGTCGCTGCCGGCGAGCAGCGTGGCGAGGTCGCCCTCGCCCTGCTTCTCCACGGCCGCGTCGATCTGGCCGGTCAGCTGCTCGTCGTACGTGGGCCGGGTGACGTCGCGGAAGACGCCGACGGGCGTACGCGCGTTGCTCGTGTCGGAGAGCCGTGACAGGGCGAAAGCCAGCGACGGGTCCGCGGCATGCGCATCGTGGACCAGCAGCGCGTCCTCGCCGACCTCCGCGACGTCGACCACCTGCACGCTGCCGTCGGCGGCACGCACGAGGCCGAGCTGACCCTCGCTGCCCCAGCGGATCGGCGCGCCGTGCTCGAGGCGGATCAGCGCGCTCTCGCGGGTCTCCGGGTCCTTCAGCACGTCGAACGCGCCGTCGTTGAAGATGTTGCAGTTCTGGTAGATCTCCACCAGCGCGGTGCCCTTGTGCGCGGCTGCCGCCCGCAGCACCGAGGTCAGGTGCTGGCGGTCGGAGTCGATGGCCCGGGCGACGAAGGTCGCCTCGGCGCCGATCGCCAGCGACAGCGGGTTGAACGGGGCGTCCAGCGAGCCCAGCGGGGTCGACTTCGTGATCTTGCCGATCTCCGAGGTGGGGGAGTACTGCCCCTTGGTCAGCCCGTAGATCCGGTTGTTGAACAGCAGGATCTTGAGGTTGGCGTTGCGGCGCAGCGCGTGGATCAGGTGGTTGCCGCCGATCGAGAGCGCGTCGCCGTCACCGGTGATGACCCAGACCGACAGGTCGGGACGCGAGGACGACAGGCCGGTGGCGATCGCCGGGGCGCGGCCGTGGATCGAGTGCATCCCGTAGGTGTTCATGTAGTACGGGAAGCGTGACGAACAGCCGATGCCGGAGACGAAGACGACGTTCTCGCGGCGCAGGCCGAGCTCCGGGAAGAAGCCCTGCACCGCGGAGAGGATGGCGTAGTCACCGCAGCCGGGGCACCAGCGAACCTCCTGGTCGGAGGTGTAGTCCTTCTTCGACTGGGCGACGTCGGACTTGGGGACGAGGGCGAGCCCGGGGAAGGCCGACCCGTTGACCGGCAGCGCGTCGGCGCTCACGACTTGATCATCTCCTCGATGGCGTCCGCGAGCTCCTCCGCCTTGAACGGCAACCCGCGGACCTTGTTGTAGCCGATGGCGTCGACCAGGTAGTGCGCGCGCAGCAGCAGCGCGAGCTGGCCGAGGTTCATCTCGGGGACCAGCACCTTCTCGTAGCGACGCAGGACCTCCCCGGTGTTCCCGGGGAAGGGGTTGAGGTGGCGCAGGTGGGCCTGGGCCACCTCGCCGCCGCGGGCGCGCACCAGGCGTACGGCGGCGCCGATCGGCCCGTACGTCGAGCCCCACCCGAGCACCAGCACGCGCGCGGGCCGGCCGTGCTCGGCGCCCGGGTCATCGACCTCCAGCGGCGGGATGTCGCGGGCGATGCCGTCGACCTTCGCCGCCCGGGTGCGGACCATCAGGTCGTGGTTGGCGGGGTCGTAGGAGATGTTGCCGCTCCCGGCCTGCTTCTCGATGCCGCCGATGCGGTGCTCGAGCCCCGCGGTGCCCGGAACCGCCCACGGCCGGGCGAGGGTCTCGGGGTCGCGCTGGTACGGCCAGAAGCTGCCGTCCTCGCGGTTGGGCTCGGTGGCGAACTCCACCCGCAGGTCGGGCAGCGACTCCGGCGAGGGGATGCGCCACGGCTCCGAGCCGTTCGCCAGGTAGCCGTCGGAGAGCAGGAACACCGGGGTGCGGTACTTCAGCGCGATCCGGCAGGCCTCCAGCGCGGCGTCGAAGCAGTCCGACGGCGAGCTGGCGGCCACGATCGGCAGCGGCGACTCCCCGTTGCGGCCGAACATCGCCATCAGCAGGTCGGCCTGCTCGGTCTTGGTCGGCAGCCCCGTCGACGGCCCGCCGCGCTGCACGTCGACGATCACCAGCGGCAGCTCGAGGGACACCGCCAGCCCGATGGTCTCGCTCTTGAGCGCCACGCCCGGACCGGAGGTGGTCGTCACCCCGAGCAAGCCGCCGTACGAGGCGCCGAGCGCGGCGCCGATGCCAGCGATCTCGTCCTCGGCCTGGAACGTACGGACGCCGAAGCGCTTGTGCCTGCTCAGCTCGTGGAGGATGTCGCTGGCCGGGGTGATCGGGTAGGCGCCGAGGAACAGCGGCAGGCCCGCCTGCTTCGACGCCGCGACCAGGCCGTAGGACAGCGCCAGGTTGCCGGAGATGCTGCGATAGGTCCCGGCGGGCACCGGTGCCGGCTTGACCTCGTAGGAGACCCCGAAGCTCTCGGTCGTCTCTCCGTAGTTCCAGCCCGCCTGGAACGCGGCGAGGTTCGCGGCCAGGATGTCGGGCTTCTTGCCGAACTTGCTCTCCAGGAAGCGCACCGTGCCCTCGGTGGGCCGGGAGTACATCCAGGAGAGCAGGCCGAGGGCGAACATGTTCTTCGCCCGCCCGGCGTCCTTGCGGCCCAAGCCGAAGTCCTTGACCGCCTCCACGGTGAGGGAGGTCAGGTCGTGGGCGTGCACCCGGAAGCCCTCGAGCGAGCCGTCCTCGAGCGGGTTGGCGGCGTAGCCGACCCGGGCGAGGTTGCGCCTCGTGAACTCGTTGGTGTCGACGATGATGTCGGCGCCGCGGCGCAGGTCGCCCAGGTTGGCCTTCAGCGCCGCCGGGTTCATGGCGACCAGCACGTCGGGCTCGTCGCCGGGGGTGACGATGTCGTGGTCGGCGAAGTGCAGCTGGAACGACGACACGCCCGGCAGGGTGCCGGCGGGGGCGCGGATCTCGGCGGGGAAGTTCGGCAGCGTCGACAGGTCGTTGCCGAACGCCGCCGTCTCGGAGGTGAAGCGGTCGCCGGTCAGCTGCATGCCGTCACCGGAGTCACCGGCGAACCGGATGATCACCTGATCGAGCTGCTGGACCTGCTTGGGCACGGGGCCGACCTCCTGCTCTGGACTCCTTCCAAATCTACGTTCGGAGACCCGCGTTTCTTCCCCTGCCGAGCGGGCGATCGCCACGTCCGCGCCGGTCGCGCGGCAGTCGATCACCGGGGGGCGGACGGCGGGGTGGCGTCGTCGCCTCCTAGGGCGCTGGACGCATCCGTGCTAGCAGCGCCCCAGCACGCCGACTGCCTATGCTCGGCGCCGTGAGCAGCTACTACGGCGCGTACGCGGTCCTGGGTGTCGTGGTGCTCGCGGGCGTGGCCTTCGTGACGGTGGGCCTCACCGTTAACCGGCTGCTCCGACCCTCCGCGCCCACCCCCGAGAAGCTCACCGCGTACGAGTGCGGTGTCGACCCGGTCGGCGAGGGGTGGGCGCAGACGCAGGTGCGCTACTACGTCTACGCCTTCCTGTACGTGATCTTCGCGATCGACGCCGTCTACCTGTTCCCCTGGGCGACGGTCTTCGCCGCGCCCGGCTTCGGGCTCGTGACCCTGGTCGAGATGTTCGTCTTCCTCGGCTTCCTCGCCGTCGGCCTGCTCTACGCCTGGCGCCGCGGCGTCCTGCGCTGGCAGTGAGGCGCCAGCCGGCAACGGCCGTCCTCGTCGCCGGCCTGCACCCGCGGGCCTAGGCTGCCGTCCATGGCCGCCGTCGATCTGCCCGAGCCCCGGGTCGGGGCGCTGTCCCGACTGGCGCCCCAGCCGATGAAGGTCGTGCTCAACTGGGGCCGGCGTTACAGCCTCTGGGTGTTCAACTTCGGCCTGGCCTGCTGCGCCATCGAGTTCGTCGCCAGCTCCATGGCCAAGCACGACTTCATCCGCCTCGGGGTCATCCCGTTCGCTCCCGGACCCCGCCAGGCCGACCTCATGGTCGTCAGCGGCACGGTCACCGACAAGATGGCGCCGGCCGTGCGCCGGCTCTACGAGCAGATGCCCGAACCCAAGTACGTCATCTCCATGGGCTCGTGCGCCAACTGCGGCGGGCCGTACTGGGACTCGTACTCCGTCACCAAGGGCGTCGACCAGATCATCCCGGTCGACGTCTACGTGCCGGGCTGCCCGCCGCGGCCCGAGGCCCTGATCCAGGGCATCCTCAAGCTGCAGGAGAAGATCGCGGGGGAGTCACTGGGGGAGCGGGTGGCCGCTGCCGCGCCGGCTGCCGTGCTCCGCCGGCCGCTGGTGCCGGCGCCCGGGCCGCGCTGACGTCCGTGCCCGTCGAGGAGATCGCCCGTCGCGTCGCCGCCTCTGCCGGCGCCGAGGCCCGTATCGACATCGCCTTCGGCGACCGCACGGTCGACGTGCCCGTGACGCACTGGCCGGCCGCCCTGACCACCGCCCGCGACGAGGGCTGCACCTACTTCGACTGGCTCAGCGCGGTCGACGAGCTCGACGCGGGCTTCGCCGTGGTGGCCTGCGTGTGGCGGCTCGGCACGCCGGCCCAGGCGCTGCTGCTGCGGACCCGGCTCGGCCGCGAGGAGCACCTGCCGTCCGCCACGGGCGTGTACGCCGGCGCCGACTGGCACGAGCGCGAGGTGCACGAGATGTTCGGCATCGCGGTCGACGGCCACCCCAACCTCGTCCCCCTGCTGCTGCCCGAGGGCTTCGAGGGTCACCCGCTGCGCAAGGACTTCGTGCTCGCCTCCCGAGTGGCCAAGCCATGGCCGGGTGCGAAGGAGCCGGGGGAGTCCAATGCGGACGTCGGCGGCGGGGGCCGGGCTACTGCACGGCGGAAGAACCTGCCGCCCGGGGTCCCCGATCCGGCGACCTGGGGCCCGCGGCGCCCCTGACGCCGGATAATCCGCGTCGTGCACCTCTCCGCCCGCGTGGACTACGCCCTGCGCGCCTCGGCCGAGCTCGCGGCCGGCAGCGCCGACGGGCACCCGATGACCGCCGAGCAGCTGGCCGAGGTGCAGCACATCCCCGGGCGCTTCCTCGAGACGATCCTGCTGCAGCTGCGCCGCGCCGGCCTGGTGCGCAGCCAGCGCGGCGCCGAGGGCGGCTACTGGCTGAACTCCGCGCCCGAGGAGATCTCGCTGGCCGACATCATCCGCGTGGTGGACGGCCCACTCGCCCATGTCCGCGGCGAGCGGCCCGAGGAGCTCGAGTACACCGGCGCGGCCACGTCGCTGCAGGAGGTGTGGGTAGCGCTGCGCGCGAGCGAGCGGGCGATCCTCGAGGAGGTCACCCTGGCCCACCTGGTCAGCGGCCACCTGCCCGCCCGGGTGCGCAAGCTCGTCGCCGACCCCCGCGCGTGGCACTGACGTCTCCCGCGAATCTGACCGGTGGATGATCGATATCGACGTCGGGCGGCGCACCCGCACCGTCTCCCCCGCGCTGCGCCGGGCACTGGCCGTCCGCGACGGGCGCTGCCGCGGACACGGGTGCACCGTGCCTGCCGCCTGGACCGACGCCCACCACATCGTGCACTGGGCCGACGGCGGCCAGACCTGCCTGACCAACCTCGTGCTGCTCTGCCGCCGCCACCACCGCCTCCTGCACACCGGCGGCTGGCAAGCCGTCCGACAGACCGACGGCCCGATCGACGTCGTCCCCACCGCCCGCGCACCCTGACCCGGCCCCGGGGCGTGCCCCCGCCACGAGCGTCCGACTCCTTCAGGCATTCCCCCGATTTCCGATCGGTTTGGTAGGTTTCCTGGCCTGCCAGCCGCCATCGAGCGGAGCGCTACTGCCGAAGGGGGACGCCCGTGAAGGGCATCGTGACGCTGGGGCTCGTCGGCCTCGCCGCACAACTCATCGACGGCACCCTCGGCATGGCGTATGGCGTGACGTCCACGACGCTGCTGCTGACGGCGGGGTACGCACCCGCGGCGGCCTCCGCCAGCGTGCACCTCGCGGAGATCGGCACGACCCTCGCCTCGGGGGCGGCCCACTGGCGGTTCGGCAACGTCGACTGGCATGTGGTGCGCCGCCTCGCCCTCCCGGGCGCCGTCGGCGCCTTCGTCGGCGCGACGCTGCTCAGCTCGATCTCCACCGCGGCTGCCCGGCCCTGGACGGCGGGCATCCTCTTCGCCCTCGGCATCTACATCCTGCTGCGCTTCGCCGGTCGCGCCCCCGCGCGAACCCGGCGTGAGCGCCCGGGGACCCGCTTCCTGACCGGCCTCGGTGCCTTCGCCGGTTTCGTCGACTCGACCGGCGGCGGCGGCTGGGGACCGGTGGCCACCCCGACCCTGCTCTCCACCGGACGCATGGACCCGCGCCGCGTCATCGGCACCGTCGACACCAGCGAGTTCCTCGTCGCGCTCGGTGCCAGCGTCGGATTCCTGCTCGGCCTGGGGCGGGCGGGCATCGACCTGCCGGTCGTCACTGCGCTGCTGATCGGTGGCCTGCTGGCCGCGCCGGTGGCCGCCTGGCTCGTGCGCGTCGTGCCCACGCGGCTGCTCGGCTCGAGCGTCGGCGGACTCATCCTGGTCACCAACGCGCGCACCCTGCTCAACGCCTTGGAGATCGGGGGTGGCGCCCGCACCGCCGTGTACGTGGCCCTGTACGCACTCTGGGCCGGTGCGCTCGCGCTCTCCGTGCACGGGTTGCGCCGCGAGCCGGCGGCGGGGCTGCCGGCCGACGAGCAGCGCGAGCTCACCGGCGCCGCCAGCTGACCGGCCCGGCACCGGGACGTGGCGCGGCAGCACTCCACGCTCAGTGGGGAATTCCACTGAGCGTGGAGTGCTCCAATTCGAGGCCCCGCTCCCGGCCGCTTCGTCCACAGCAGCCGAGGACGCCGGCGGCCTGCCGCCAGCGATAGATTCGCACCCGTGCTCGAGATACCCGTCCTCGAGATCGTGGTACGTCTGGCCCTCGTGCTGCTGGCCTTCCTCACCCTGCCCCTGCTCGTGGGGCAGATGGAGCACAAGGCCATGGCGCACATGCAGGGCCGGCTCGGTCCCATGTACGCCGGCGGTTTCCACGGCTGGGCGCAGCTGGTCGCGGACGGGGTGAAGTTCGCACAGAAGGAAGCCGTCGTCCCCGCCAGCGCCGACGCCACCGTCTTCCGGCTCGCCCCCGCCGTCGCGCTCATCCCCTATCTCGTGGTGCTCGCCGTGATCCCGGTCGGCCCGGGGCAAGCGGGCCAGCAGCTCGACGTCGGGCTCTTCCTCGTCCTCGCGGTGCTCGGGGTCGGCGTGCTCGGCGCGCTGATGGCCGGCTGGGCGAGCGGCAACAAGTACTCCCTGCTCGGCGGCCTGCGCACCGCCGCGCAGCTGATGGCCTACGAGCTCCCGTTCCTGCTCGCCGCCGCGTCGGTGGCGATGGCAGCGGGGACGCTCTCCCTCGGCGGCATCGTCGAGGCGTGGCGGCCCTGGTGGCTGATCTGGCAGCTACCGGCCGCGGTCGTGTTCTTCGTCGCCGGGCTCGCCGAGCTGCAACGCCCACCGTTCGACATGCCGATCGCTGACTCCGAGGTCATCTTCGGTGCCCTGACCGAGTACTCCGGGCTGCGCTTCGCGCTCTTCCTCCTTGCCGAGTACGCGGGCATCGTCGTTCTCTGCGCGCTCACCGCGGTGCTGTTCCTCGGCGGCTGGAAGGGCCCGTTCCTCGACGAGCAGCTCGGCTGGCTGTGGACGCTGACGAAGACCCTGGCGTTGAGCTTCGTCGTCATCTGGCTGCGGGTGAGCTACCCACGGCTGCGCGAGGATCAGCTGCAGCGGCTGGCCTGGCAGGTTCTCGTGCCCCTCGCGCTCGTGCAGCTCGCCGTGACGGGTGTCGTACGCGTCATGATGGCGGCATGACCGCGATCCCCGGCGCCGGGCTCGTCCGCGGGCTCGGCGTCACCCTGCGCGCCCTGACCCGCCGCTCCATCACCCAGCAGTATCCCGAGGTGGCGCCCGAGCTCCCCCCGCGCAGCCGCGGCGTCATCGGGCTGTTCGAGGAGAACTGCACCGTCTGCATGCTCTGCGCTCGCGAGTGCCCCGACTGGTGCATCTACATCGACTCCCACAAGGAGGTCGTGCCGGCCGCCACCCCGGGCGGGCGGGACCGCAGTCGCAACCTGCTCGACCGGTTCGCCATCGACTTCTCGCTGTGCATGTACTGCGGCATCTGCATCGAGGCGTGCCCCTTCGACGCGCTGTTCTGGTCACCGGAGTTCGAGTACTCGGAGTTCGACATCCGCGACCTGGTCCACGAGAAGGACCGGCTGCGCGAGTGGATGTGGACGGTGCCGCCTCCGCCGGCCGCCGACGAGCGCGCGGAGCGACCCAAGGAGCTCGACGCCGTCGAGAAGCCCGCAGGTGGTCGGGCCGCCGCGCCCCGTCGCGCCCCGGGCCGTACGGGTGACGGCGGCGAGCCGCCGCCCGACACGGGTGGCGTCCCGACGTGACCGGGGCGGAAATCGCCCTCGTGCTGCTCGGCGTCGTCGCGCTGGGCTCGGCGGTGCGCGTCGTGACCACCCGCCACCTGGTGCACGCCGCCCTCTGGCTCGTCGTCACTCTCGGCGCGCTCGCGGGGTGCTACCTCCTGCTCGCCGCCGAGTTCCTCGCCTGGGTGCAGGTGCTCGTCTACGTCGGCGCCGTCGTGGTGCTCGTGCTGTTCGGCCTCATGCTCACCCGCGCCCCGATCGGCCCCTCGAGCGACCTCGACGCCGGACCGGTGCAGCGCGTGGCGGCGGCCGCGGTGGCGCTCGCGGTCGCGGGCGTGCTGGTCACCGTGGTGCTCGACGCCTTCGCGGCGACGCGCATCGAGCTGCAACCCGGTGCCACCGGCTCTGCCGAGAGCACCGGCGCCGCGGTCTTCCAGCACTGGGTGCTGCCGTTCGAGGCGCTCTCGGTGCTGCTGCTCGCCGCCCTGATCGGAGCCATCGTGCTCTCCCGCAGCGAGCGCTGAGATGCGCCTCGCCTATCCCGTCGTGCTGGCCGCGCTGCTGTTCGCCGTCGGCGTCTACGGCGTGCTCGCCCGGCGCAACGCGATCCTCGTCCTGCTCTCGGTCGAGCTGATGCTCAACGCGGTCAACCTGTCCCTGGTCGCCTTCGACGCCGCACTGCGCGACGCCCTGCACGGCGGCCAGGTCCTCGCGCTGTTCGTCATCACGATCGCGGCCGCCGAGATCGGCCTGGGGCTGGCCATCGTGCTCCTCGTCTTCCGCCACCGGGCCACCGCCGACGTACGGGAGCTGCGCGAGCTCCGCGAGGACGTCCGCACCTGATGCCGCTGCTCCTCGTCGTCCTGCCCTTCGCCGCGGCCTGCCTCGGGCTGGCGCTCGGCGGCCGCCGGCCCGCGCTGGTCGCCCCGCTGGCGATCGGCGGCACCGCGGCCGCCCTCGGCGTCGCCGTGCTGCAGGCCGTCGCGGTCGTCGGCCCGGCACGCCCGATCGAGGCGACGCTGGCGACGTTCGTCACGGGTGGCCCGCCGATCTCGGTGGGCGCGTACGTCGATCCGCCCGCCGCCACCGTGGCCGTCATGGTGACCGTGGTGGCGCTGCTCGTGCAGGTCTACTCCACGGCCTACCTGCGGCATCACGGGGTGCGCTACTCCTCGTACGCCGCCCTGGTGTCGCTGTTCACCGCGGCGATGCTGCTCGTCGTCGTCGCCGCCGACCTGCTGGTGCTGCTCGTCGGCTGGGAGGTCATGGGTATCTGCTCCTACTTCCTCGTCGGCCACGAGTGGGAGCGGGCGGAGGCGCGGGCAGCGGCGGTCAAGGCGTTCCTCGTCACCCGCCTCGGTGACGTCGGCTTCCTGTTCGGCATCTTCGTCCTCGGATCGGCCGCGGGGTCGTTCCGCATCCCCGACGTCCTCGCCGCGGTGCCGCGCATGCCGCCGGGCACGGTGCTCGCCGGCACCCTGCTGCTGCTGTGCGGGTTGGCCGGCAAGAGCGCGCAGTTCCCGCTGCACGTGTGGCTGCCCGACGCGATGGCCGGGCCCACGCCGGTGAGCGCGCTCATCCACGCGGCGACCATGGTGGCCGCCGGCATCTACGTCGTCGCCCGCCTCCACCCCGCCTTCCTCGCCGCACCCGCCACGCTCGCGGTGCTCGGGGTCCTCGCTGCGGTCACCATGCTGGGCGCCGCCCTCGCCGCGCTCGCCGAGGACGACCTCAAGCGGGTGCTCGCCTGGTCGACGGTCAGCCAGCTCGCCTACCTGGCCGGCGCGCTCGCCGTCGGCGGGCGGGCGCCGGCCCTGTTCCACCTGCTGTCCCACGCCGCGTTCAAGGCGCTGCTCTTCCTCGCCGCCGGCGCGGTCATCGCCGCCGCCGGCACCGGTGCCCTGGCGGCCCTCGGCGGGCTGCGGCGGCCGATGCCGGTCACCTTCGCGACCATGACCCTCGGTCTCGCCGCCCTCGCCGGGGTGCCGCCGCTGTCCGGCTTCGTCAGCAAGGAGTCGTTGCTCGGGGCGGCGGAGGAGGTCGCGCTGCACGCCGGGCCGGTCGCGTCATGGGTCGGCTGGCTGGTGCTGGTCACCGGGCTGCTCACCGTCGCGGTGACCGCCGCGTACGCCACCCGGCTGTGGCTGCTGACCTTCCTCGGCCCGCGTCGCGGGGAGGCCGCGGGCGCCGAGGCGCCGCCGCCGATGCGCTGGCCGCTCGTCGTGCTGGCCGTGCCCACCGTCGCCCTCGGGCTCCTGGGCCTGCCCGCGAACCTCCTCCCGGCCTGGCTGGCCGTCCCCGCCGCGCCCCTGCCCGAGGATCCGCTGCGCCCCGGCGAGCTCGGCAGCGACGAGCCGGTCGCCGGCTCACTCGAGCGGGCCACGGACGTGCCCGCCGGCTTCGTCCCCGGCCTGGGCACCGCGATCCCCTCGGTGCTGCTGCTTTGCCTGGGCGTGCTCGCCGGGTACGCGCTGTGGCGCCGCGACCCCGTGCGGGCCGCCCTGCCGCCACCTGTCGCCGCGGTCGCGCACACCGCCGACGCCCTCGACTCCGCGTACGCCGCGCTTGTCGTCCGCCCCGTCGCCGTCCTGGCCCGCCTCGCCGACTCCGCCGACCGCGACGTCGTGCACCCGTACGTGCGCGGCTTCGGCGCCGGCGCCCGGCTGCTCGGCGGGGCGCTGCGGTACTCGCAGGCCGGCAACGTGCAGGCCTACCTGACCGCGCTGCTCGCCGGTGTGGTCGTCCTGGCCGTGGGGGCGGCGGTGCTCGCATGAGCCTGCTGCTGCCGTTGCTGCTGGTCGTGCCGCTGCTCGGTGCGCTGGCCCTGCTGCTCGCCCCGGCGGGCCTCGCCGAGCGGCGCGCCCGGCCCTTCGGCGTCGCGATCTCGGGGGTCACGCTGGCGCTCGCGGTGGCCGCCACCGCAGCCGCCGCGGCGGAGGAGGGCGACGGCGTGCGCCTGGAGGTCGACCTGCCCTGGGTCGCGGCGCTCGGGCTGCGCTTCCACCTCGGCGTCGACGGGTTGTCGCTGCCGCTGGTGCTGCTGACCACGGCGCTGAGCTTCCTCTGCCAGCTCTACACCCTGCGGGTGATGCCCGGCGCCGGCCGGCCCCGCGCCCTCGTCGGACTGCTGCTGCTCCTCGAGGTCGGCCTGCTTGGCACGTTCGTCGCACTCGACCTGCTGCTGTTCTTCGTCTTCTTCGAGACCGTCCTCGCCCCCATGTGGTTCCTGATCGCGGTCTGGGGCGGGGAGCAGCGGGGGCGCGCCGCGAACACGTTCATCCTCTACACCCTGCTCGGCAGCGCCCTGATGCTCCTCGGCTTCCTGCTGGTCTACGCCCGCGCGGGCACGTTCGACCTGGTCGAGCTCGCTGCCCGCCGCGGCCAGGGCCTCGGCCCGGGGGTGCAGGTCCTCGCCTTCATGGCGATCGCCCTCGGTCTGGCCGTCAAGATCCCGATGTGGCCGCTGCACACCTGGCTGCCCGACGCGCACACCGCCGCCCCCACGGTGGGCTCGGTGCTGCTCGCCGGCGTCCTGCTGAAGATGGGGACGTACGGGCTGGTGCGCATCGGCCTGCCCGTCCTCCCGTACGGCGCACAGGTCCTCGCGCCCTACCTCGCCGCGTTCGCGGTGGCCGGCATCGTCTACGGCTCGCTCGTCTGCTTGGTGCAGCGCGACCTGAAGCGCCTGGTCGCCTATTCGAGCGTGGGTCACATGGGATTCGTGCTGCTCGGCATCGCCACGCTCACCCCGGTGGGCGTGAACGGCGCGCTGTTCGCCAACGTCGCTCACGGGCTGATCACCGGGCTGCTGTTCTTCCTCGTCGGGGCGGTCAAGGACCGGCACGCCACCTCCGACATGGCGCAGCTCGGCGGCGGGCTGTACGCCCGCACCCCGCGCCTCGGCGGCCTGCTGGCCTTCGCCGCGGTCGCCAGCCTCGGCCTGCCCGGCCTGGCCGGCTTCTGGGGCGAGATGCTCGCCCTGCTCGGCGCCTTCCGCCCGGCCGCCGCTCTCGACCGCCCGCTGTTCCTCGTGCTCATGGCCCTCGCCGGGCTCGGCACCTTGCTGACCGCCGGCTACCTGCTGCAGATGCTGCGCCGCGTCGCGCAGGGCCCGCCGCGGGAGCAGGCGCTCGGCGACTTCCCCCTCGCCGACGCCACCCGCCACGAGCTGCTCGTCTGGTCACCGGTCGCCGCTGCCGTGCTGCTGCTCGGCCTGTGGCCGGGGCTGCTCCTGGGCGTCACCGATCCCGCCGTCCGGGGGCTGCTGGAATGACCCCGCCCGCGGAATCCAGCGCGACATGATCCAGGCGATCGACTACGCCGCCATCGCAGCCCCCCTGCTCGTGGCCCTCGCCGCTCTCGCGGTCCTCGTGCTCGACCTGCTGCTGCCGAGCCGGCGCGGCGCGCTGGGCTGGTTGTCCCTCGCGGCCTGCCTCGGCGCGCTCGCCCTCGTCGTCCCCCTCGTCGGGCAGCGCCGGTCGACCTTCTGCGTCGACGCCGCGGGTGCAGGCGCCTGCTCGTACGCCGTCGACGAGTTCACCGTCGCGTTCCAGCTGCTGGTGCTCGCCGGGTCCGCGGTCGTGGTCCTGATGTCGGTCACCACGGTGGCCGACGACGGCCTGCCCGGCGGGGAGTACTGGTTCCTGCTCCTCTGCTCGGTCTCCGGCGCGCTCGTGCTCGCCGCCGCCCGCGACCTGCTCACCCTCGTCGTCGCACTCGAGGTCGTGTCGCTGCCCGGCTTCGCCCTCGTCGGCCTGCGCCGCGCCGATCCGCGCTCCAGCGAAGCGGCGCTGAAGTTCTTCCTCGTCTCCGTCGTCTCCACCGCGGTCACCCTGTTCGGGGCCAGCCTCGTCTACGGCGTCACCGGCGCGGTGCACCTCGAGCCGATCGCGGCCGCCCTCGCCGCGCCCGGTCCGCGGCTGCCCGTCACCACCGTCGGAGTCGCCCTCACCCTCGCCGGCTTCGCCTTCAAGGTCGCTGCGGTGCCGTTCCACTTCTGGGCACCCGACACGTACGTGGGCGCGCCCGTGCCGGTCGCGGCGTACCTGTCCGTGGTGTCCAAGGCCGCCGGCTTCGCCGGCCTGCTGCTGCTGCTGACCGTCGGCTTCGGCCCGTACGCCGCGTCCTGGGCCCCGGTGCTCGCCACGGTCGCCGCGCTCACCATGACGCTCGGCAACCTGGTCGCGCTGCGGCAGCGGCAGGCGGTCCGCCTGCTCGCCTGGTCGTCGGTGGCCCAGTCCGGCTACATGCTCGTCCCGCTGGGAGCGGCCGCGGGCGGGCTGGCATCAGCGGTCTCCGCCACGGTCGCCTACGTCCTCGCGTACGCGGTGATGAACCTGGGTGCCTTCGCGGTCGTGACGCTGGTGGGGCGCCAGCGGCCGGCGAACGACCTGGACGACTACCGCGGCCTCCTGCGCGCCTCGCCGCTGGCCGCGGCCGCGCTGGGTTTCGCCCTGGCCTGCCTCGCCGGCCTGCCGCCCGGCCTGCTCGGGCTGTTCGCCAAGGTCGCGGTCTTCGCTACTCCGGTGGCCGCCGGCACGGGCTGGCTGGCCGTGGTGATGGCGGTCAACATCGTCGTGGCGCTCTACTACTACCTCGCCTGGGCCGCCCGCGCGCTCGCCCGGCCGGAGCACGGCGTCGAGGCCTACCGCGTGCCGCTCGGTGACACGATCGCGATCGCGCTCACCCTGGCCGCGGCGATCGCCTTCTCAGCGGTGCCCGGCGTGCTGCTCGGCGCGCTAGCCTCCGCCTGAATTCGTTTCCGTCTCGAAGGGGGACGCCGCCCGTGACGACCGCACTGCTCATCGTCGACATGCTGAACGACTTCGTGGACGGCACCCTCGCCAATGCCGCGGCGAAGCCGACCGTCGAGCCCATCGCCCGGCTGGCCGAGGCCGCCCGCCGCGCCGACTGGCCCGTCATCTACGCCAACGACGCCCACCAGCAGGGCGACCTCGAGTTCGCCGTCTTCGGCGAGCACGCCCTCGCCGGCAGCGACGGGGCGGCCGTCATCCCCGACCTGGCCCCGGCCGCCAGCGACCTGGTGGTGCCCAAGCGCTTCTACTCGAGTTTCACGTCGACCGACCTCGACGCCACCTGCCGGGTGCACGGCATCGACTCCCTCGTGCTCGTCGGGCAGCACACCGACTGCTGCTGCCGGCACACGACGTACGACGCCTTTCTGCGGGGCATCGCGATGACGGTCGTCTCCGACGCGACCTGCGTCTACGAGCCGGTCGACCCGGCCACTGTCGAGGAGCGCCAGCAGCAGGCCCTGCAGTACCTGGGCTTCTACTACAACGCCCGCATCGCCGACTCCGACACGGTCCTCGCGCAGGGCTGAGCGGCCGCCGGGCCGGGAACGAGCGGGACCTGGCGCGGCGTTGTACGAGGTGCCATGCACCCGCACGTACCTGGCCGCAACGGCCTGAAGACCGCGGCCCTGCTGGGCCTGCTCTCCGCTCTGATCCTCGCCGCCGGGCAGCTGCTCGGCGGCTCCCGGGGGCTGACGATCGCCTTCGGCATCGCGCTGCTCACCAACGGCATCTCGTACTTCTACAGCGACAAGCTGGCGCTCAAGTCGATGCGCGCCCGCCCCGCCAGCGAGGCCGAGCAGCCCCAGATGTACCGCATCGTGCGCGAGCTCTCGACGGCCGCGCGCCAGCCCATGCCTCGGCTCTACATCTCACCGACCCCGGCGCCCAACGCCTTCGCCACCGGCCGCAACCCGCGCAACGCCGCGGTCTGCGCCACCGAGGGGATCCTGCAGATCCTCGACGAGCGGGAGCTGCGCGGCGTCCTCGGCCACGAGCTGGCCCACGTCTACAACCGCGACATCCTGATCTCGTCGGTCGCCGCCGGCCTGGCGAGCGTCATTATGTGGCTGGCCAACCTGGCCTGGTTCCTCCCGTTCGGGCGCAGCGACGACGAGGAGGGCGGCAATGCCTTCGGCGCGCTGCTCCTGCTGATCCTCGGCCCGATCGCGGCCTCGCTGATCCAGCTGGCGATCAGCCGGTCGCGGGAGTTCCAGGCCGACGCCTCGGGCGCGGCGGTGACGGGCGACCCGCTCGCCCTCGCCTCCGCGCTGCGCAAGCTCGAGCTGGGCGCCCGCGCCTTGCCACTGCCCCCCGAGCCGCGGCTGCAGACCACAAGCTCCCTGATGATCGCCAACCCCTTCCGGGGCGGCGCGGGCCGGCTGTTCTCGACCCACCCGCCGATGGCCGAGCGGGTCGCCCGGCTGGAGGCGATGGCCGGCTACCGCCGCTGAGGTCCACCCCAACGCGACGAAAGGCCCGACCCGCGCCGGGGTCGGGCCTTTCGTGGTCCGCGCCTCAGCGGTAGTTGACGAACTGCACCGCGAAGTCGAGATCCTTGCCCTTGAGCAGCGAGATCACCTGCTGCAGGTCGTCCCGGTTCTTCGAGGTGACCCGCAGCTCCTCGCCCTGCACCTGCGCCTTGATCCCCTTCGGCCCCTCGTCGCGTATGATCTTGGCCACCTTCTTGGCGTTGTCCTGGCTGATGCCCTGCTCGAGGCGCGCCCCGATGCGGTACTCCTTGCCCGACAGCGCGGGCTCGTCGGCGTCGAGCGCCTTGAGCGAGATGCCGCGCTTGACGAGCTTGTCCTTGAACACGTCGAGCACGGCCTTGACGCGGTCCTCGGAGTTCGCCCGCATCTCCACGCTCTCACCGGACCAGCGGATCTCCGCACCGACGTTCTTGAAGTCGAAGCGCGAGCCGATCTCCTTGGCGGCCTGGTTCAGGGCGTTGTCGACCTCCTGACGGTCGACCTTGCTCACGATGTCGAACGACGAGTCGGCCATGATGCTGGATCTCCAGGGCGGGGGAAACGAGTTGGCGGGAGCGGGACGTCGGTCGTTATCCTGGCAGCGCCGTCCAGGACGGCTCATGCGGCAGGTTGCCCGAGCGGCCAAAGGGAGCGGTCTGTAAAACCGTCGGCTCAGCCTACGTTGGTTCGAATCCAACACCTGCCACATCGTCCCCAGCAGCAGCTGGCCCGAGCAGCGACATCCCGAGGAGCACGGGCGGCCCCGGACCACCGGTCCGGGGC
>JALYMT010000313.1 GCA_030773555.1 Actinomycetota bacterium
GGCAGCGCGTCGGCCGGCTCGACGGCGTCCGGGTGGCGATCGTCGGCGACGTGCTGCACAGCCGGGTGGCCCGCTCCAACGTCGGCCTGCTGCACACCCTGGGCGCGGAGGTCACGGTGGTCGCCCCGCCGACGCTGCTGCCGGTCGGGATCGGCGGCTGGCCGGTCGAGGTGAGCTACGACCTCGATGCCGTGCTGCCCAAGGCCGACGTCGTGATGATGCTGCGGGTCCAGGCCGAGCGGATGAACGCCTCCTTCTTCCCCAGCGCCCGGGAGTACAGCCGCCGCTACGGCCTGGACGCCCGGCGGATGGGAGCCCTGGGCGACGACGCCATCGTCATGCACCCCGGCCCCATGAACCGCGGCATGGAGATCGCCGCGGAGGTGGCCGACTCGGTGCGCTCCACCATCGTCGAGCAGGTCGCCAATGGCGTCTCCGTGCGCATGGCCGTGCTCTACCTGCTGCTCGGAGGGAACACGTGAGCGAGCTTGCGAGCTCAGGAGAGGGCAGAGTCGCGTGACCGACTACCTGATCAAGGGCGCCCGGCCCTACGGCGAGGACGCCGTCGACATCCTGGTGAAGGACGGCCGCATCGCCGCGATCGGCGAGCGCCTGTCCGCGACCGGCGCGGAGGTCGTCGACGCCTCGGGGCTGGTCGCGCTGCCCGGCCTGGTCGACCTGCACACGCACCTGCGCGAGCCCGGCCGCGAGGACGCCGAGACCGTCGAGTCGGGCACCCGGGCGGCGGCGCTCGGCGGCTTCACCGCGGTGCACGCCATGGCCAACACCGACCCCGTCGCCGACACCGCCGGGGTGGTCGAGCAGGTCTGGCGGCTCGGCCGGGAGGCCGGGCACGCCGACGTGCACCCGGTCGGCGCGGTGACCGTCGGCCTGGCGGGGGAGCGGCTCGCGGAGCTGGGGGCGATGGCCGACTCTGCCGCTCGGGTGCGCGTCTTCTCCGACGACGGCCGGTGCGTCGACGACGCGGTGCTGATGCGGCGGGCGCTGGAGTACGTCAAGGCCTTCGACGGGGTGATCGCCCAGCACGCCCAGGAGCCCCGTCTCACCGAGGACGCGCAGATGAACGAGGGCGAGCTCGCGGGCATCCTCGGCCTGCGGGGCTGGCCGGCGGTGGCCGAGGAGGCGATCATCGCGCGCGACGTGCTGCTGGCCGCGCACGTCGGCTCCCGGCTGCACGTCTGCCACGTCTCGACGGCGGGCTCGGTCGACATCCTGCGGTGGGCCAAGAGCCGCGGCGCGCGGGTGACCGCCGAGGTCACCCCCCACCACCTGCTGCTCACCGACGAGCTGGCGGCGAGCTACGACCCCGTCTACAAGGTGAACCCGCCGCTGCGCAGCCGCGACGACGTCGAGGCGCTGCGCGCCGGGCTGGCCGACGGCACCATCGACGCGGTGGCCACCGACCACGCCCCGCACGCCCTCGAGGACAAGGACTGCGAATGGGCCGCCGCCCTGCCCGGCATGCTCGGCCTGGAGACGGCCCTCTCCGTCGTGCAGCTGACCATGGTCGAGACCGGGTCGCTCGACTGGGCGGCAGTGGCCGACCGGATGGCGGCGCGGCCCGCCCTCGTGGGTGGCCTCGCCGCCCAGGGGCGGCTGCCCGAGCCGGGCGTGCCGGCGAATCTCGTGCTCCTCGACCCCGCCGCCCGCTGGACCGTCGACCCCGGCTCGCTGGCCTCACCCAGCCGCAACACCCCCTACGGCGGTCGGGAGCTGCCCGGACGCGTGGTCGCCACGTTCCTGCGGGGCCGACCCACCGTGCTCGACGGGAAGCTGGCATGACCCCCCTGGCCCTCGGAGCCCTCCCCCTGGCCGCGCAGTCGGCGCCGGTGACCCGGCTCGGGGAGCGGCTGTCCTGGACCGCGGTCATGCTCGCCCTCGTCGGAGCCGTCTATCTGCTGATGCTGCGGGGCTGGCGGCGCCGGGCCCGCCGCCAAGCCGACCTGCCACCCCTGCCCGCGGCCCCCGCGCCGGCCGGCCCGACCCTTGTCGAGGGGCCGGGCTCGTACGTCGCGACCACCACCGAGGGCGACTGGCTCGACCGGGTGGTCGTGCACGGCCTCGGCATCCGCGGTTCGGCGCAGATGGCGGTCAGCGAGCTGGGCGTGCACTATGCGCGCGAGGGCAGCCCCGACGTCTTCGTGCCCGCGGCCGCGGTGCGCGGCGTACGCCTCGAGCGGGGCATGGCGGGGAAGTTCGTCGAGGAGGGCGGACTGGTCGTGGTGACGTGGGTGCACGGGGAGCGCGGGCTCGACACCGGGTTCCGGCCCCGGCGAGCCGCCGACCGGGACTCGCTCGTCGCCGCGGTCCAGATGATCGTCCGGGCCGGGCAGGCCGAGCACGAGGGGGAGCGACGATGACGCGGCCGGCGATCCTGGTGCTCGAGGACGGACGCACCTTCACCGGTGCGGCCTACGGCGCCGAGGGCGAGACCTTCGGCGAGGCGGTTTTCGCCACCGGCATGACCGGCTACCAGGAGACCCTCACCGACCCGTCGTACCACCGGCAGGTCGTCGTGATGACCGCCCCGCACGTGGGCAACACCGGGGTCAACGACGAGGACGCCGAGTCGGCGCGCATCTGGGTCAGCGGCTTCGTCGTCCGTGACCCAGCCCGCCGCCCGTCGAACTGGCGCGCGCAGCGCACCCTCGACGAGGAGCTCGCGGCCTACGGCGTCGTGGGCATCTCCGGCATCGACACCCGGGCGCTGACCCGGCACCTGCGCGAGCGCGGCGCGATGCGGGTCGGGGTGTCCTCGATCGAGTCCGAGCCGGCGGCGCTGCGGGCCCGGGTGCTGGCCAGCCCGGGTATGGCCGGCGCCGACCTCGCCGGCGAGGTGAGCACCCCCGAGCCCTACGTCGTGCCGGCGCAGGGGAATCGCCGCGGCATCGTCGCCGCGCTCGACCTCGGCATGAAGCGCCGCACCCCGTACGAGCTGTCCCGGCGGGGACTCGAGGTGCGCGTCCTACCGGCGGCGAGCACCTACGACGACGTGCGCGCCACCGGCGCCGACGGCCTGTTCGTCAGCAACGGCCCGGGCGACCCGGGGGCGACCGGCGGCCCGGTCGAGCTGGTGCGCGCCGCACTCGACGAGCGGCTGCCCGTCTTCGGCATCTGCTTCGGCAACCAGATCCTCGCCCGCGCCCTCGGGCTGGGCACCTACAAGCTGCGCTACGGCCACCGGGGCATCAACGCCCCCGTGCAGGACCGGGGGACCGGCCGGGTCGAGGTCACCGCGCACAACCACGGCTTCGCGGTCGACGCCCCGCTCGACGGGCCCGTCGACACCCCGTACGGCAAGGCGGAGGTCAGCCACGTCTGCCTCAACGACGGAGTCGTCGAGGGGCTGCGCTGCCTCGACGCGCCCGCGTTCAGCGTGCAGTACCACCCGGAGGCGGCCGCGGGGCCGCACGACGCCGGGCATCTGTTCGACCGGTTCGCGCGGGAACTGCAGAATCGACGTCCCGAGGGAGATGCGGGTGCCTAGGCGCGACGACCTGCGCTCGGTGCTGGTCATCGGCTCGGGGCCGATCGTCATCGGCCAGGCCGCCGAGTTCGACTACTCCGGCACCCAGGCCTGCCGCGTGCTCAAGGCCGAGGGGCTGCGCGTCGTCCTCGTCAACAGCAACCCGGCGACCATCATGACCGACCCCGAGTTCGCCGACGCGACGTACGTCGAGCCGGTGACCCCCGAGATCGTCGCGAAGGTGATCGAGCGGGAGCGCCCCGACGCGCTGCTCGCCACCCTCGGCGGGCAGACCGCGCTGAACACCGCGGTCGCCCTGCACGAGGCGGGGGTGCTCGAGCGGTTCGGGGTGGAGCTGATCGGCGCCGACATCGACGCGATCCACGCCGGCGAGGACCGGCAGCGGTTCAAGGATCTCGTCTCCGCCCTCGACCCGGCCCTGGGCGCGGAGTCGGCACGCTCCACCGTGGTGCACTCGGTCGACGAGTGCCTCCGGGTCGCCGACGAGCTCGGCTACCCCCTCGTCGTGCGCCCGTCGTTCACGATGGGCGGCGCGGGCTCCGGGCTGGCCCGCGACGAGGACGACCTGCGGCGCATCGTCGAGGCCGGCTTCCGCGCCAGCCCCACCGCCGAGGTGCTCCTCGAGGAGTCCCTCCTCGGCTGGAAGGAGTACGAGCTCGAGCTGATGCGCGACCGCGCCGACAACGTCGTCGTGGTCTGCTCGATCGAGAACCTCGACCCCATGGGCGTGCACACCGGCGACTCGATCACCGTCGCGCCGGCCATGACGCTGACCGACCGGGAGTACCAGCGGCTGCGCGACATCGGCATCGCGGTGCTGCGAGCGGTCGGCGTCGACACCGGCGGCTGCAATATCCAGTTCGCCGTACAGCCCGACACCGGGCGGGTCGTGGTCATCGAGCTCAACCCCCGGGTGTCGCGCTCGTCGGCGCTGGCCTCCAAGGCCACCGGGTTCCCCATCGCCAAGATCGCCGCCCGGCTCGCGGTCGGCTACACCCTCGACGAGATCCGCAACGACATCACCGGCGAGACCCCCGCGTCCTTCGAGCCCGCGCTCGACTACGTCGTCGTCAAGGTGCCGCGCTTCGCGTTCGAGAAGTTCCCCGGCGCCGACCCCGAGCTGACCACCACGATGAAGTCGGTCGGGGAGGCGATGGCCATCGGGCGTAGCTTCCCCGAGGCCCTGCAGAAGGCGCTGCGCTCGGTCGAGCGTTCCGGTGCGAGCTTCGACTGGTCGGCCCCGCTCCGCGACCCGGCGGCGCTGCTCGACGCCGCCGCCACGCCGCACGAGGGCCGGCTCGGGCTCGTGCAGCAGGCGCTGCAGGCCGGGGCGACGGTGGAGCAGGCCGCCGCGGCCACCGGCATCGACCCCTGGTTCCTCGACGCGCTCGTCTTCCTCGACGAGGTGGCGACCGCGGTCCGCGACGCCCCCGAGCTGACCCCGCCGCTGCTGCGCCGGGCCAAGCGCGCCGGCTTCTCCGACGCCCAGCTCGGCCGGCTGCGCGGCCTCGACGAGGCGGTGGTGCGCGCGCTGCGCCACGCGCTCGGGATCCGCCCGGTCTACAAGACCGTCGACACCTGCGCTGCGGAGTTCGCCGCGCTCACCCCGTACCACTACTCCTCCTACGACGAGGAGGACGAGGTCCAGCCGGGGCAGCGGCCCAAGGTGATCATCCTGGGCAGCGGTCCCAACCGCATCGGGCAGGGCGTGGAGTTCGACTACTCCTGCGTGCACGCCTCCTACGCGCTACGGGACGCCGGCTACGAGACGGTGATGCTCAACTGCAACCCCGAGACGGTCTCCACCGACTACGACACCTCCGACCGGCTGTACTTCGAGCCGCTCACCCTCGAGGACGTGCTCGAGGTCGTGCACGCCGAGTCCCGTACGGGGGAGCTGGCCGGCGTCGTCGTCCAGCTCGGCGGGCAGACCCCGCTGCGGCTCGCGCAGGCCCTCACCGACGCGGGCGTGCCCGTGGTCGGCACGAGTGCCGCGGCGATCCACCTCGCCGAGGAGCGCGGCGCGTTCGGACGGGTGCTCGCCGCCGCCGGGCTGCCCGCCCCCCGGCACGGTCTGGCCAGCTCCGCGCGGGAGGCCGAGGAGGTCGCCGCCGGCGTGGGCTACCCGGTGCTCGTGCGGCCCTCGTACGTCCTCGGCGGGCGCGGGATGCGCATCGTCTACGACGCCGAGCAGCTGCGGTCGTACATGGACGAGGCGACGGCCATCTCGCCGGAGCACCCGGTGCTCGTCGACCGCTTCCTCGACGACGCCATCGAGATCGACGTGGACGCCATCTTCGACGGCGAGCAGCTCTACCTCGGCGGCATCATGGAGCACATCGAGGAGGCCGGCATCCACTCCGGTGACTCCGCCTGCGTGCTGCCCCCCGTCACGCTGGGCCGCGAGGAGCTGTTGCGGGTCCGCGCGTCCACCGCGGCGATCGCCCGCGGGATCGGCGTCCGCGGGCTGCTCAACATCCAGTTCGCGCTCGCCGGCGACATCCTCTACGTCCTGGAGGCCAATCCCCGGGCCTCGCGCACGGTGCCGTTCGTGTCCAAGGCGACGGGGGTGCCGCTGGCCAAGGCGGCGGCGCGCGTCATGCTGGGCACGTCCATCGCGGCGCTGCGCGCCGAGGGCCTGCTGCCGGCGGCCGGTGACGGCGGCGAGCTGCCGCTCGACGCGCCGGTGTCGGTGAAGGAGGCGGTGTTGCCGTTCGCGCGGTTCCGCACCGTCGAGGGGCGCACGGTCGACGCGCTGCTCGGCCCCGAGATGCGCTCGACGGGAGAGGTGATGGGCATCGACGCGGCCTTCGGCACCGCGTTCGCGAAGTCGCAGAGCGCGGCCTACGGCGGGCTGCCCAGCAAGGGCCGGGTCTTCGTCAGCGTCGCCAACCGCGACAAGCGGGCGGTCATCTTCCCGGCGAAGCGGCTCGCCGACCTCGGCTTCGAGATCTGCGCCACCGCGGGCACCGCCGAGGTGCTGTGGCGCAACGGCGTGCACGCCTCGGTGGTGCGCAAGCACAGCGAGGGGCGGGGCCCCGACGGCGAGGCGACCGTGGTCGAGCGGATCCTCGCCGGCGAGGTCGACATGGTCGTGAACACCCCGAGCGGTCGCGGGGCGCGCACCGACGGCTACTCGATCCGCGCCGCGGCCGTGGCCACCAGCCGCCCGATCCTCACCACCGTGCAGGAGCTCGCGGCCGCCGTGCAGGGCATCGAGGCGCTGCGCCGCGGCGACATCGGCGTGCGATCACTGCAGGACCACCACCGGGCGCTCGGCCTGCTCGCGGCGGGGGAGGGCCGGTGAGCGCGCCTCCGCTGGCGGCGCCGGCGCCGGTGCGCCCGGTGCAGCTGCAGGCCCAGGTGCTCACGGTCCGCCGCGCCGAGGAGTACGTCCACTTGTCGTTCGTGGCCCCCGACATCGCCGCGGCCGCCCGCCCGGGGCACTTCGTCGCCCTCGCCGTCGGCGGTCCCGCGTCGGGCATGCTGCTGCGCCGCAGCTTCTCCATCTACCAGGCCCAGCGCGGCGGCTACGGCGGGACGATCGAGGTCGTCTTCTCGGTGACCGGCAGCGGCACGGCCTGGCTGGCGCAGCTGCGCCCGAACGACGTCGTCGACGTGGTCGGCCCGCTCGGGCGCCCCTTCCCAATGCCCACCTCGCCCGTCAGCTGCACTCTCGTCGGCGGCGGCTACGGCAGCGCCCCGCTGTTCGCCCTCGCCGAGGAGCTGCGCCAGCAGGGGTCCCGGGTCGACTTCGTGGTCGGTGCCGCCACCTCGCGGCGGCTCTTCGGCGCCCTCGACGCCAAGCGCATGGCCGCCAGCGTCGCGGTGACCACCGACGACGGCTCCGCCGGGGTGCGCGGGCGGGTCTCCGACGTGCTGCCCGAGGTCTTCCAGCGTGGCGGCACACAGCTCGTGTACGCCTGCGGCCCGATGCCCATGCTGCACGCCGTCGCCGACGCAGCCGCCGCGCACGGAGCCCTGGCCCTGACCGCGGTCGAGGAGGCGATGGCCTGCGGCATCGGCATCTGCATGACCTGCGTGCTGCCCGTGGTCGGCGACGACGGGCAGACCCGCATGCTCCGCTCCTGCGTGGAGGGCCCGGTGTTCCGCGGTGACGCCGTGCGTTGGGACGCGGTGGGCACCGTGCCCGCCGACGCCTACGGCGCGCCACCCGTCCAGCCCGACGACGTCGACGGCCTGACCGCGGCGACCGAGGTCAGCGCGTGAGGACCCCCCGATGAGGAGCATGGTCCGCCGCATCGACCCCGACCCGGTCGAGGCCGCCGCCGCCGAGGACGCCCCGGCAGCGGCCAGCGCCGACCTGTCCACGCTGCTCGCCGGCGTGGAGCTGCCCACCCCCATCCTCACCGCCTCGGGATGCGCCGCGTCGGGCCGTGAGCTGCAGCAGTTCTTCGACCTCTCCACCCTCGGCGCGGTGGTCACCAAGTCGGTCATGCTCGCCCCCCGAGCGGGGCGGGCCACCCCCCGCATGGCCGAGACCCCCAGCGGCATGCTCAACGCCATCGGCCTACAGGGCCCCGGCATCGACGCCTTCCTCGACACCGACCTGCCCTGGCTGGTGGAGCAGGGCGCCCGGGTCGTCGTGTCGATCGCCGGCAACAGCGTCGAGGAGTACGCCGAGCTCGCCCGGCGCCTCCGGGACGCCCCGGGGGTCACCGCGGTCGAGGTGAACATCTCCTGCCCAAACGTGGAGGACCGGGGGCAGGTGTTCGCCTGCGACAAGTGGGCTGCTGCCCGGGTGCTGCGCGGAGTGCGCCGCGAGACGCCTCCCGGTGTGCCGGTGCTGGCGAAGCTGACCCCCGACGTCACCGATATCGTCGAGGTCGCGCACGCCTGCGTGGACGCCGGGGCCGACGGCCTCACGCTGGTCAACACGCTCCTGGGCATGGTGATCGACCCGCGGACCATGCGCCCCGCGCTGGCCGCGGGCACCGGCGGACTGTCCGGGCCCGCGATCCGCCCCGTCGCCGTGCGCTGCATCTGGCAGGTGCGCGCGGCCCTGCCCGACGTGACCATCCTCGGCGTCGGCGGGGTCCGCACCGGCGCCGATGCCCTCGAGCTGGTGCTCGCCGGGGCCGACGCGGTGTCGGTGGGCACGGCCACCTTCGGCGACCCCACCGCCCCCGTACGCGTCCAGACCGAGCTCGCCGAGCTCCTCGTCGAGCGCGGCTTCGCCGCCTACTCCGACGCCGTCGGCTACGCCCACCGCCCGCCCGACCTCGCGAGGACGGGCGCGAGCCCGGTCATCGACGGCGATTCCGCGCTGGTGGCGCCGGCGAAGGTTGCCGACGAGCACGCCGGCGGCGAGATCGCCGCTGACGAGCAGGTGGGCGGCGCCCCCGCCGTCTCCGCCGGGGCCTGAGCGATGGGCGAGCCGTTCGGTGCGCGCTTCCGTGCCGTCGTCGAGGAGCGCGGGCCCCTCTGCGTGGGCATCGACCCCCATCCGGCCCTGCTGCGCAGCTGGGAGCTCGACGACGACCTCGCCGGGCTGGAGCGCTTCGCCCGTACGGCCGTCGACGCCCTGGCCGGCACCGTCGCGGCGATCAAGCCGCAGTCGGCGTTCTTCGAGCGCTTCGGCAGCGGCGGCATCGCCGTGCTCGAGAGCTGCCTGTCGGCGATCCGGGCCGGCGGCACCCTCGCCGTGCTTGACGTCAAGCGCGGCGACATCGGCTCGACGATGCAGGCCTACGCCCGCGCCTACCTCGACCCCGCCAGCCCGCTGGCCGCCGACGCGGTGACCGCCAGCCCCTACCTGGGCTTCGGCTCGCTGCAGCCCCTGCTCGACGCCGCCGAGCGGTGGGGCGCCGGCGTCTTCGTGCTCGCCCTGACCTCGAATCCCGAGGGCGCCGCGGTGCAGCGCGCGGTGCCGCTCGCGGCGACGACGACCGTCGCCGGGTCCATCCTCGACGCGGCGGCCGCGGCGAACGCGGGGAAGTCCCCGCTGGGCTCGGTCGGGGTGGTGATCGGCGCCACCGTTGCCGACGTCGGGCACGACCTCGCCCCGCTGAACGGCCCCGTGCTGGCTCCTGGCCTCGGCGCGCAAGGGGCCGGGCCCGACGATCTGGCGCGCCTGTTCGCCGCCGTACGCCGCGACGTCCTGCCGACCTACTCTCGGGAGCTGCTGGCCGCGGGGCCGTCGGCCGCCGGTTTGCAGGAGGCGGCGCGGCGCGCGGCCGACGCCTGCTCCCACGCCCTGGCCTGAGGTGCGAGGACCGCTCCCGGGGCGGGCCGCGCCGGGGCACGTTGTGCGCCGCGAAGCGACTTCGCTAGGTTGCGATCAGGGCGGTGTCGCATCCCGCTTTCGACCCGTAGGCAGGAGGTGACCGGCGTGGCCCTACCCCCCCTGACCCCCGAGCAGCGCGCGGCAGCACTGGAGAAGGCAGCGATCGCGCGCCGGGAGCGCGCCGAGGTCCGCAACCGGCTGAAGCACTCGGGGGCCTCGCTCGCCGACGTGCTCGAAGAGGGCCAGTCCAACGAGGTCATCGGCAAGATGAAGGTGTCGGCGATCCTGGAGTCGATGCCCGGTGTCGGCAAGATCCGGGCCCGCAAGCTCATGGAGCAGCTCGGCATCGCCGAGACCCGGCGGGTGCGGGGTCTGGGGAGCAACCAGCTCGCGGCGCTGCAGCGCGAGTTCGGGCACGGCAGCTGACCGGCAGCTCCCCGCCGTGCGCACCCGCGCGCCTGCTGGTGCTGTCCGGGCCGTCAGGTGTCGGCAAGAGCACGGTCGTGCGGGGCCTGCGCCAGCGACATCCCGACGTGTGGGTGTCGGTGTCCGCCACCACCCGCTTTCCGCGCCCCGGTGAGCTCGACGGCGTGCACTACCGTTTCCTGCCCCGGCCGGAGTTCGAGCGGCGGGCCACCGAGGGGGAGTTCCTGGAGTGGGCCGAGTTCGCCGGCAACCTCTACGGCACTCCCCGTGAGCCGGTCTTCGAGCACCTGGCCGCGGGAATTCCCGTCCTGCTCGAGATCGACCTGCAGGGCGCGCGCTTCGTCCGCGCGGCCGTGCCCGACGCGCTGCTGGTTTTCCTCGCCCCGCCGTCCTGGGACGAGCTCGTGCGCCGGCTCGTCGGGCGCGCCACCGAACCCGACGACGTCATCGCGCGCCGCCTCGAGACCGCCCGGGGGGAGCTCGCGGCCGAGCCGCAGTTCGACGTCACGCTGGTGAACACCTCCGTCGAGGACGTCACCGACCGGCTGGTAGCGTTGCTCCAAGCCCCGGTCCTGGGCCCCGCGTGACGCTGCACCTTTCCGTACGTTGGCGACGGCCTCCCGACCTCCTGCGACCGAAGGAACTCCTGCAGCGTGTCTGGCACCTCCGCCGCGCCCGAGGGCATCACCAACCCGCCGATCGACGAGCTTCTCCAGGCCACCGACTCCAAGTACAGCCTGGTGATCTACGCGGCCAAGCGCGCCCGCCAGATCAACGCGTACTACTCCCAGCTCAACGAGGGGCTGCTGGAGTACGTCGGACCCCTGGTCGACACCCATGTGCACGAGAAGCCGCTGTCGATCGCGCTGCGTGAGATCAATGCCGGCCTGCTGTCTGCCGAGAGCACCGACCAGTAGCAGGTGGCCGGTCCGCGGGTCGTGCTCGGGGTCTCCGGTGGCATCGCCGCCTACAAGGCCTGTGAGCTGCTGCGCCAGCTGACCGAGAGCGGGCACGACGTCACGGTCGTGCCGACCCGCTCGGCCCTGGAGTTCGTCGGCGCCCCGACCTGGGCGGCGCTGTCCGGGCGACCGGTGTCCAGCGAGGTGTGGGACTTCGTGCACGAGGTGCCGCACCTGCGGCTCGGCCAGAGCGCCGACCTCGTGGTCGTGGCGCCCGCGTCGGCCGACCTGCTCGCGCGTGCCGCCGCCGGCCGCGCCGACGACCTGCTGACCAGCACCCTGCTGACCGCCCGCTGCCCGGTGGCGTTCGCGCCCGCGATGCACACCGAGATGTGGCAGCACCCGGCGACCCGCGACAACGTGGCGCGGCTGCGCTCCCGCGGCAGCGTGGTCCTCGACCCCGCGGTGGGCCGGCTCACCGGCGCCGACACCGGGCCCGGGCGGCTCCCCGACCCCGAGGAGATCCTCGCGGTGTGCCTGCAGGTGCTCGGACGGGGAGTCCCGGTCCCCGACCTCGCCGGGCGCAGCGTGGTCGTCTCCGCCGGCGGCACCCGCGAGCCGCTCGACCCCGTGCGCTTCCTGGGCAACCGGTCCTCCGGCCGCCAGGGCTACGCGCTGGCCCGCAGTGCCGCGGCCCGCGGCGCGCGGGTCGTGCTGGTCTCCGCCAACGTTGCCCTGCCCGATCCGGCCGGCGCCGCCGTGGTGCGCGTGGGCACCGCCGAGGATCTGCGCGCAGCCGTGGTCGCGTCCGCGCCCGAGGCCGACGCCGTCGTGATGGCCGCCGCCGTGGCCGACTTCCGTCCCGCCGACCGCCGGACAGGCAAGATCAAGAAGACCGACGCCGAGCCCGAGCCGATCCGGCTGGTGAAGAATCCCGATGTGCTCGCGGAGATCGCGGCGCACCGCAGCCGCGGCGGCCAGGTCGTCGTGGGCTTCGCCGCCGAGACCGAGGACCTCCTCGCGAACGGTCGCGCCAAGCTCCAGCGCAAGGGCTGCGACCTCCTCGTGGTCAACCGGGTCGGCGAGGCCCTCGGCTTCGAGAGCACGCGCAACGCGGCGGTGATCCTCGCCGCGGACGGGTCCCGGCGCGACGTGCCCGAGGGCCCCAAGGAGGTCCTGGCCGACGCGGTGTGGGACGCCGTCGTCGCGCGGCTGCCGTCCTGAGCGGCTTCGACGTCGCGCCGCCCGGTCCGGCGTGCTCCGCCGCTACACTCCGCCGGGTCCCCGCACCACGAGGAGCTCGATGTCCCGCCGCCTGTTCACCTCCGAGTCCGTCACCGAGGGGCATCCCGACAAGATCGCCGACCAGGTCAGCGACTCCGTCCTCGACGCCCTCCTCGCGAAGGACCCGAACAGCCGGGTGGCCGTCGAGACGCTGGTGACCACCGGCCTGGTGCACGTCGCCGGCGAGGTCACCACCGAGGCGTACGCCGACATCCCCACCCTCGTCCGGGAGCGCATCCTGGCGATCGGCTACGACTCCTCGAAGAAGGGCTTCGACGGCCGCTCCTGCGGTGTCTCGGTGTCGATCGGCTCGCAGTCCGCGGACATCGCGCAGGGCGTCGACTCCGCCTACGAGGCGCGGGTCGAGGGCGAGCAGGACCCCCTCGACCGGCAGGGCGCCGGTGACCAGGGCCTGATGTTCGGCTACGCCTGCGACGAGACGCAGGAGCTCATGCCGCTGCCCATCTGGCTGGCGCACCGGCTCGCGCAGCGCCTCGCTGCCGTACGCAAGGACGGGGCCCTGCCCTATCTGCGGCCCGACGGCAAGACCCAGGTGACCGTCGAGTACGCCGGCGAGCGCCCCGTGCGCCTCGACACCGTGGTCGTCTCCACCCAGCACGCCGGCGACATCGACCTGGAGCGCATGCTGGCCCCCGACATCGAGGAGCACGTCATCCACCCCGTGCTCGCGGACGCCGAGCTCGACGTGCGGAACTACCGCACCCTGGTCAACCCCACCGGCCGCTTCGAGATCGGCGGTCCGATGGGCGACGCCGGGCTCACCGGTCGCAAGATCATCGTGGACACGTACGGCGGCATGGCCCGCCACGGCGGCGGCGCGTTCTCCGGCAAGGACCCCTCCAAGGTCGACCGGTCGGCCGCCTACGCGATGCGCTGGGTGGCGAAGAACGTGGTCGCGGCCGGCCTAGCCCGCCGCTGCGAGGTGCAGGTGGCCTACGCGATCGGCAAGGCCGAGCCCGTGGGCCTGTTCGTGGAGACCTTCGGCACCGAGACCGCGCCGGTCGACCGCATCGCCGACGCGGTGACGCAGGTCTTCGACCTGCGCCCGGCCGCGCTCATCCGCGACCTCGACCTGCTCCGCCCCATCTACGCCGCCACGGCGACCTACGGCCACTTCGGGCGCCCGCTGCCCGACTTCACCTGGGAGCGCACCGACCGCGTCGAGTCCCTCCAGGCCGCCCTGTCCGCCTGACCGACGCCCACCCTGCCCGCTGTCGACCATGTTTGGTATGCGGAGCTCAGCCTCACCAGGCGCCGGCGGGTGGTGACGTTGACCTGGGCCTGGTGAGGCGGGCAGGGGTGCCCAGCAGGGGGTGCCCGACAGAAAGTGTCAGCGCCGGCTGCTAGACCAGCAGGTATGACAGCCGCCAGTGCCGCCGCGCCGCCCGAGCGGGCCGCGCTGATCGGGGCCGCCCGGCGCTCCGCCCGCCAGGCTCGGCCCCGACCGGTCGACCCTGCTGCTCCTGTGCTGCCGGTGGCGCGGGTCGCGGTCGACCTGCCCCTGGCGCACCTCGACCGGTCCTTCGACTATGAGGTGCCCGCGTCGCTGTCCGCAGCGGCGCAGCCGGGCACGCGGGTGCGGGTGCGGGTGGCCGGGCGAGAGCTCGACGGGTTCGTCCTCGAGCGCAGCGCCGGCAGCGATTTCGCCGGGTCCCTGCAACGTCTGCGGCGGGTCGTCTCCCCAGAGCCGGTCCTCGACGCCGAGGTGCTGCAGCTGGCCCGGCGGGTGGCCGAGCGCTACGCCGGCACCCTCGCCGACGTGCTGCGGCTGGCCGTGCCGCCCCGGGTCGCCAAGGTCGAGGCCGAGCCCGTGCAGGTGCCCCAGCTGCTGCCGCCTCCGGCGCCGGAGCCGGGGGAGTGGGCGGCCTATTCCGGCGGCCCCGAGTTCCTCGCGGCGCTGGCCGGGCAGGCGGCCCCGCGGGTGGTGTGGGCCGCCCTGCCGGGCAGCGACTGGGCGGGGGCGTTGGCCCGCGCTGTGCAGGGGGCGCTGGCCGCCGGTCGCGGCGCCCTCGTGGTGGTGCCCGACGGGCGCGACGTAGCCGCCGTCGACGCCGCGCTGACCGCTCTTCTCGGGTCGGGCTGGCACGTCGCCCTCACCGCTGACCTCGGTCCTCGCGAGCGCTACCGCCGCTGGCTGGCGCTGCGGCGCGGGGCGGTCCGCGGGGCGGTCGGCACCCGCGCGGCGATGTTCGCCCCGGTTCGCGACCTCGGCCTGGTCGTGGTGTGGGACGACGGTGACGACGCGCTCGCCGAGCCGCGGGCCCCCTATCCGCACGCCCGCGAGGTGCTCTGCCTGCGCGCCCACCAGAGCGGCGCGGCGGCGCTGGTCGGCGGGTACGCCCGCACCGCCGAGGGCGAGCTGCTGCTGCGCACACAGTGGGCGCACCCCCTGGTCGCCGAGCGCCCGGTGGTGCGGGCCGCCGCCGCCCGGGTGCTCCCCGCCGGTGACGACGAGGAGCTCGTCCGCGACGCGGCGGCGGCCTCCGCCCGCCTGCCCACCCTGGCCTGGCAGGTCGCGCGCGACGCCCTCGGCCGGGGCCCCGTGCTCGTGCAGGTGCCGAGGCGGGGCTACCTGCCGGCCCTGGCC
>JALYMT010000314.1 GCA_030773555.1 Actinomycetota bacterium
TGCACAAGAACACCCGCGCCCGCCTGAGCGGCGACATCTGGCTGGACGGCCAGGAGCTCGTCTCGATGTCCGCGGACTCCGTACGCCGCCTGCGAGGCGAGCGGATGGCGATGATCTTCCAGGATCCGCTCTCGGCGATGCACCCCTTCTACACGATCGGGGCGCAGATCGTGGAGGCCTACCGGGTGCACCGGGACGTCTCGAAGACCGTCGCCCGGCGGCGCGCCGTCGAGATGCTCGACCGGGTGGGCATCCCCACCCCCGACAAGCGCGTCGACGACTATCCCCACCAGTTCTCCGGCGGCATGCGCCAACGCGCCATGATCGCGATGGCGCTGGTGTGCGATCCGAAGCTGCTCATCGCCGACGAGCCCACCACCGCCCTCGACGTGACCGTGCAGGCGCAGATCCTCGACCTGATGCGCGACCTGCAGCGGGAGTTCAACTCGGCGATCATCCTGATCACCCACGACCTCGGCGTCGTCGCCGAGCTCGCCGACGAGATCGTGGTGATGTACGGCGGGCGCGCCGTCGAGCAGGGCCGCACGGACGACGTGTTCTACCGTCCCGAGATGCCCTACGCCTGGGGCCTGCTCGGCTCGATGCCCCGCCTCGACCGCGTCCGGCAGGATCGGCTCGCTCCGGTGCCGGGCACGCCACCGTCACTGATCGCCGTGCCGAGCGGCTGCGTGTTCCATCCCCGCTGCCAGTACCGCGAGCACGTACCCGACGGCACGCAGCCGACCGGCCCCTGCGTGACGGTGCCGCCGGAGCTGTCGGCGACGGCGGCCGGAGAGGGTCACCGGGCACGCTGCCACATCGCTCCCGACGAGCGCCGCCGCGTGTGGGCCGACGAGTTGGCCCCTCGGTTGCAGGCATGAGGACGGGGCGACCGTGAGCAGCACGACCCAGCCCAGCGCGCCACCGGAGCGTCCGCCCGCGGGCGAGGCGATCCTCGAGGTGAGCGAGCTGCAGAAGTACTTCCCCGTGACCCGCGGCGTCTTCTTCTCTCGCAGGGTCGGCGACGTGCGGGCCGTCGACGGGGTCACCTTCGCCCTCGCCCCCGGCGAGACACTCGGCCTGGTGGGCGAGTCGGGCTGCGGCAAGTCCACGACGGGACGGCTCGTGACCCGGCTGCTCGAGCCGACCGGCGGACGCGTGGTCTTCGAGGGCCGCGACATCAGCCACGTCTCCGGCGGCGCGATGCGCCCGCTCCGCCGCGACATTCAGATGATCTTCCAGGACCCGTACTCGTCGCTGAACCCTCGGCACACCATCGGCACGATCATCAGCGCGCCCTTCCGCATCCAGAAGGTCCCGACCGAGCACGGGGTGAAGCGGGCGGTGCAGGACCTGCTCGCCCGCGTGGGGCTCAACCCCGAGCACTACAACCGCTATCCGCACGAGTTCTCCGGCGGCCAGCGTCAGCGCATCGGCATCGCCCGCGCCCTGGCGCTGCGCCCGAAGGTCATCGTGTGCGACGAGCCCGTCTCGGCGCTCGACGTCTCCATCCAGGCCCAGGTCATCAACCTGCTCGAGGACCTCCAGCAGGAGCTGAACCTGGCGTACCTGTTCATCGCCCATGACCTGTCAGTGGTGCGGCACATCTCCGACCGGGTCGCGGTGATGTACCTCGGCAAGATCATGGAGCTCACCGACCGCGACACCCTGTACGAGCGGCCGCTGCACCCTTACACCCACGCGCTGCTCTCGGCGGTGCCCGTACCCGACCCGCGCAAGGAGTCTCGACGCGAGCGCATCCTGCTCCAGGGCGACCTGCCCAGCCCGCTCGACCCCCCGTCGGGCTGCGTTTTCCGTACCCGGTGCTACAAGGCGCAGGACAAGTGCGCGGTGGAGGTCCCCCCGCTGGCGGAGGTCCGCCCGGGACAGCGGGTGGCGTGCCACTTCCCGGAGGAGAAGCGGCTCATCTGAGCCCGTCCTGGGGGTGCTCCTGCACTCTCCGGCAATGGGCTGTCGCTGCCGCAGCCGCTGCTGACAGGTGGAAGAGCTGGGCGCTCGAGAGGAGGCGGCGCTCGCGCCGCGGGAGGCTCGTGAACGGCCAGCCTGCGCCGCGTCGACGAGGAGCGCGCCCTCAGCGAGACGACGAGGTAGCAAGTTCGACCAGGGCTTCGCCAAGAGCGGCTCCGGCGCGCTGGACGTCTGCCGCGGTGAGGCCAGCTCGCGCGGCCAACCTCAGCCGCGATCGTCCGTCGGGCACGGACGGCGGGCGGAAGCAGCCGACACGCATTCCGAGTTCCGCACAGCGCCGCGCCGCTCGCACCGCGGCTTCCGCTTCCCCCACCACCACGGAGGTGACGGCAGCAGCGGGAGAAGCCACGCCGACCGGCAGGTCGAGCCTGATGGCAGCTGCGGCCAGATCACCAGCTCGGCCCCGCACGGCGTCGGCGCGCTCGGGCTCGGCCCGCAGGAGTCGGACGGCGGCCAGCGCCGCGCCAGCGCTGGCTGGCGCCAGGCCGGTGTCGAAGATGAAGGTCCGCGCGGCGTCGACCAGGTGGTCGACGACGGCCTGGGATCCCAGCACGGCACCCCCCTGGCTTCCCAGCGCTTTGGACAGGGTCGCGGTGATCACAAGGTCAGGTCGGCCCGCCAGACCCTCCTCGTGTACGAGGCCGGCACCGGTCCCGCCGACGACCCCGAGGCTGTGCGCTTCGTCGACCACAAGCGCGACTCCGCGCCGACGGCAGACCGCGTAGAGCGCGCTTACGGGCGCGGCCTCGCCGTCGACGCTGAAGACGGCATCGGTGACGACGATTGCGCGCGCCTCGTGTCGTGACACGAGCGCGGCTTCGACGGCGGCCACGTCCCGATGTGGCACGACGGCGACCCGCGCCCGGGTCAGGCGGCAAGCGTCGATGATCGAGGCGTGATTGCCAGCGTCGGAGACGACCAGGTCGCCGGGTCCGGCAAGCGCCGTCAGCGCACCGAGGTTGGCCAGATAGCCGGAGGAGAACACCAACCCGGCCTCCCAGCCCATCAGGTCGGCAAGTTCGCGCTCGAGATCGGCGTGCAGTCGGGTGGATCCGGTGACCAACCGGGAGCCCGTCGCTCCTGCCCCCCATGCGCGCACCGCCGCAACCGCCGCCTCCGTAACCAGTGGGTGGCGCGTGAGGTCGAGGTAGTCGTTGGAGGCGAGGTCGAGCGAGCCGTCACCGACCGGATCGCGGGGGCGTAGACGCCGACGGAGGCCGGCTGCCTCACGGTCAGCAGCCCGTGCAACCACCCAGCCGAGTGCCCTGCTGGTCTGTGCGCTCACCGTTCTCCTGCCAGCCTCAGCATCCTTCACCGCCGTCCGGGTGCGCCACCGTACCCCTCCTGCAACGCCGCTCCGGACGCAGGAACTGCATCATCAACACCGGAAGCATGATCACCGCGAGAAGTGCACGATCACGCTTTGAGGTGGGTGCGGAGGAAGTCGACCTGGAGGAGCAGCAGGTTCTCGGCGACGACCTCCTGCGGGGTCATGTGGGTGACGCCTGACAACGGCAGCACGGTGTGCGGCCGGCCGGCGGCCAGCAGCGCCGACGACAGCTGCAGCGTGTGCGCGGCGACCACGTTGTCGTCGGCGAGCCCGTGGATGAGCATCAGCGGCCGCTCGAGCTTGGCGGCGTCACCGA
>JALYMT010000315.1 GCA_030773555.1 Actinomycetota bacterium
CGCTTAAGTGCGCGAGGGCTCGAGTCGGTCGCGTACGTGGTGGAGCCGACGCCGCCCCGGGGCGGGCGGGGCCGGTGACGGCGGTCAGGCGTCGAGATCGCGGGCGACGAGGTCCGCGACGACGTCGACCGCCGCCTGGTCGTCGCTGCTGACGACGACCTCGTCGCCGCGCTTCGCGCCGAGGGTCATGATGAGCAGCGCGGAGCCGGCGTCCACCGGCTCCTGTCCGGGCACCGCGAGGGTCACCGGCACACCCGTGTCGGTGGCGATCTGGGCGATCACGGCGGCGGGGCGCACGTGCAGGCCGACGGACGAGCCGACGGCGACGGTCTTGGCGGGCATGGATCTTCCTCCTGCAGGGTCGGGGGATCAGGGGCGTACGGGAAGGCCGGCGGTCAGGCGGCGGGGACGGCGGTGCGCCGGCCGATCTGCTTGGCGGCGACGACGGCGGCGGCAGCGACGAACGTCCCGATCGCGATGGCGAGCAGGAACATCGCGATGTTGCCGATGGCGAAGAAGACGAAGATGCCGCCGTGCGGAGCGCGCAGGGTGACGCCTGCGGTCATCACGATCGCTCCCGTGGTGGCGGCACCGAGCATGATCGGGGGAATCACGCGCAGCGGGTCGGCGGCGGCGAACGGAATCGCGCCCTCGGTGATGAACGAGGCCCCGAGCAGCCAGGCGGCCTTGCCGTTCTCGCGCTCCGCGCCGCTGAAGGCGCCCGGGCGCAGCACGGTGGCCAGGACGAGTGCCAGCGGCGGCACCATGCCGGCGGCCATCACCGCGGCCATGATCGTCAAAGGGGTGTTGTTGCCGGCGGTGACACCCGCGAGGCCGGCCGCCGCGAAGGCGTACGCCGCCTTGTTGACCGGTCCGCCCATGTCGAAGGCCATCATGGCGCCGAGCAGGGCGCCGAGGACCAGCGCGGAGCCGCCGCTGAGGCCGCCCAGCCAGGACTCCAGGCCCGCGGTGGCGGCGGCCAGGGGCCGGCCGAGCACCAGGACCATCAGCCCGCCGGCGATCAGGGTGGCGCCGAGGGGGATGACGACGACGGGCATCAGGCCCCGGGCCCAGCGCGGCACCTGCAGCCGGCTGATCCACAGCGCGGTCGCGCCGGCGAGCAGGCCGCCGATGAGACCGCCGATGAAGCCGGCGCCGACCGTGGTGGCCACCACGCCGACGGTGAAGCCCGGCGCGATGCCGGGGCGGTCGGCGATGGCGAAGGCGATGTAGCCGGCCAGGGCCGGGACCAGGAAGCCGAAGGCGAGCGAGCCGAGGGTGAACAGCACCGCGCCGAGGTACTGCGTCAGGCCGCCGGCGGGCAGGTTGAGCAGCGAGTTCTCGGCGACGATCGTCTCGGCGGGCTCGGTGATCTGGTAGCCCCCGAGCAGGAAGCCCAGCGCGATCAGCAGGCCGCCGGCGGCGACGAACGGGATCATGTAGCTGACGCCGGTCAGCAGCCACTGACGCAGCTTGACCCCCCAGCTGACGTCGCCTGACGGCGCTCCCGCTCTCGCGGCGCCCGCGGCGCCGGCGGTGCCCGCCCGGTCCTCGACGCGGGCCGCGCTGGGGTCGTCGGCTGCAGCGAGCGCCTCGGCCACCATGGCGTCGGGCTCGTTGATGGCACGCTTCACACCGGAGGCGATGACGGGCTTGCCGGCGAAGCGCTCCCGGGAACGCACGCCCACGTCGGTGGCCAGGATGACCGCGGCGGCGTTGTCGATCAGGGCCGGCTCCAGGGGGGTGGACGCCGAGGAGCCCTGGGTCTCCACGTGCACGGTGATGCCTGCGCGCTGCCCCGCGGCGATCAGCGAGTCGGCGGCCATGTAGGTGTGCGCGATGCCCGTGGGGCAGGCGGTGACGGCGACCAGGACGCGACCGCCGGCGGCGACGGTGGCGACCGGAGCCTCGGCGGTGCGGGTTCCGCCGCCGCCACCGTCGACCGCGACGGTTCTCCCGCCGATGGGGGTGATGGTTCCGCTGGCAGCCGTCGCGCTGCTGGCTGGTGCGTCGAGGGCGGTCGCTCCCCCGTTGCTGCTCGCCGCCGCCGCTGGCGGGGCGATGACGTCCTGCACGAGCCGTACGACGTCCTCCGGGCTGGCGGCGGCCCGCAGGTCGGCCTTGAACTGGGGGCGCACCAGGGCGCGGGCCAGGGAGGTCAGCAGCGTGAGGTGGTCGGCGTCGCCGCCGCTGGGCGCCGCGATCAGGAACACCAGGTCGGCGGGCCCGTCGGGAGCGCCGAAGGGCACGGGCGGCTGCAGGCGCGCGAAGGCCAGGGTCGCCGTCGTGACGCGCTCGGAGCGGCAGTGCGGGATGCCGATGCCCCCGGGCAGGCCGGTGGCCGCCTGGGCTTCGCGCGCCATGGCGTCGGCCAGCAGGCCGGCGGCGTCGGTGGCGCGGCCGGCGTCGGCGACCCGCGCGGTGAGCTCGCGGATCACCGCCTCCTTGGTCGCGCCGAGGTCGGCGTCCAACGCGACCAGGGCGGGGGTGATGAGTGGGGTCATGACCGTCCTCTCAGCGCCCGGCATGGGCGTCGGACTCGGCGGGTCGAGGGGTGGGGTGGGGCTGGAGCGGGGCGACGGTGACCAGGCGCGGCGCGACGTGGTGCGGTTCGGGCATGGCGGAGCCGGGCAGGGCGACGGCGGCCGCGCCGTAGGCCACGGCGGTGCGCAGCCGCTCGGGGGGATCGGCGCCGGCGAGGTCGGCGAGGAGATAACCGGCGAGGGTGGAGTCACCGGCGCCGACTGTGCTGCGCGCGACGACCGGCGCCGAGGTGGCCCGCCACGTTCCTGCGGCGGTGACCAGCAGGGCGCCCGCGGCGCCGAGCGTCACCAGGACGGCGCCGGGGCCGCCGCCGAGCAGCACCCTGGCCGCGTCGGCAGCGCGACGGGGGTCGGCTTCGAGGGCGAGCGGATCGGCGCCCGTGACCTCGGCCAGCTCCTCGGCGTTGGGCTTCAGCAGGTCGGGCAGGGCGGCGGGACCGCGCGCGACCAGGGCGGTCAGGGGGGCGCCGGAGGTGTCGACCGCGACCGAGCAGCCGCGCTGGCGCAGCCCGACGACGAGCTCGACGTACCAGTCGGCCGGGACGCCGGGAGGAAGGGATCCACACAGCGCGGCCCACCGGGCGCCGGCCGCCTCGCGCAGCAGCGCCTCGCGCAGGGCCGCCCGGACCGACCCGTCCAGGGGCGCCCCCGGCTCGTTGATCTTCGTCGTGGTGCCGTCGGGCTCGGCCACGGTCAGATTCGTCCGTATCCGCCCGGGCACGGGGACGGCGCGATGGGTGACCTGCGCGTCGCGCAGGGCCAGGACGAGCGGGTCGTCGGGCTCTCCCGGCAGGACCGCGACGGCGATCCGACCGGCCGCGGTGACCGCGCGGGCGACGTTGATCCCCTTGCCGCCCGGGTCGGTCGTCGTCGTGACCGCCCGCTGCACCTGGCCGCGCTGCAGGGGCCCGGCCAGCGAGACGGTGCGGTCGACGCTGGGATTGGGGGTCAACGTGACGATCATGCGGTCACGACCTCGACCTCGCGTGCTGCCAGGTCGCGGGCGACCGCGTCGTCCAGGCGGCTGTCGGTGACGAGCACGTCGATGGCGTCCAGCGGGGCGAAGCGGATCAGGTGCTCGCGCCCGATCTTGGAGGAGTCGCAGAGCACGACGGTGCGGTGAGCGCAGCGGACCATCGCCCGCTTCACCGCGGCCTCGTCGGGGTCGGGCGTGGTCAGCCCGTGATCCGCCGTGAGCGCATTGGTGCCGAGAAAGGCCACGTCGACTCGCAGCTCACCCAGGCTGCGCACCGTCTCGTCGCCCACCGCGGCCTGGGTGGCGCCTCGCACCCGGCCGCCCAGCAGCTGCAGGCGCATGCCCGGCACCCCCGCCAGCGGGCTGCCACCGGCACGGCGTTGGTGACGACGACGAGGTCGCGGTCGGTGGGGAGCAGTCGGGCCATCCGGCCGGTGGTGGTGCCGGCATCGATCAGGACGCTGCCACCCGACGGGGGAACCAGCTCGAGGGCGGCCCGGGCGATCCGCTCCTTGTCGGCGGCCCGGGTGCCGTGTCGCTCGCTCACCCCGAGCTCCATGACGGTGAGCGCCGACGTGGGCACGGCGCCCCCGTGCACCCGACGCAGCAGCCCGAGCCGCTCCAGCGCCGCCAGATCGCGACGGACCGTCTCGGTCGTGACCCCGAAGGTGTCCGCCAGAGCAGCCACGCCGATGCGGCCTCGCTGCGCCACCAGGGTGGCGATCGCGTCCTGCCGCTCTTCCGCGTACATCGGCTGACACCTGGGTTTCTGTGGGGTCGGTTGTTCCAGAGCGACCGCGTGACCCGCGTCCGTACCGGCACTCCTGTCGTCCCCGGGGTCGGCTTCGGTCCCGCCGTGCGGCCCGCGCCCCGCCCCGTCCTGCCAACGGGATCAGAGGAGCTGCCCGAGTCGCAGCGACCGGCTGAGCTCGCCCGCTTCTCGGCCGCCGCCGAGGTCATCGCCGACCGGCTGACCTCGCGGGCCGGGCTGGCGAGCGGCGTCGCGGCCGAGGTGCTGCAGGCCACCGCCGCGCTGGCGCGCGACCGCGGCCTGCTGACCGCGGTGCAGCAGCGGATCCGCGCCGGATCATCGGCGCCGCACGCGACCGTGTCGGCCGCCGAGCAGTTCGCCGTCCTGTTCCGCCAGCTGGGCGGGCTGATGGCCGAGCGGGTCACCGACCTGCACGACGTGCGCGACCGCCTCCTGGCGCAGCTCGCCGGCGTGGCCGAGCCCGGTATCCCCCAGCCGGACGTGCCGTCGGTGCTGGTGGCCGACGATCTGGCGCCCGCCGACACCGCGGGGCTGGACCCGGCGCGCGTCGTCGCCCTGGCGACCCGGCTGGGCGGCCCGACCAGCCACACCGCGATCATCGCCCGGCAGCTCGGCATCCCCTGCGTGGTGGCCGTCGCCGACCTCGACGAGCTCGCCTCGGGCACACCGGTGCTGGTCGACGGCAGCACCGGTGAGGTGGTGAGCGATCCCGACCCGATGCAGGCCGCCGCCCGGATGCAGGCGGCGATCCGCGAGGAGGCGGCCGTCGCCGGCTGGCGCGGCCCGGGCCGGACCGCCGACGGGCTGCGCGTCGAGGTGCTGGCCAACGTGCAGGACGGCGCCGGGGCGCGGGCGGCCGCCGGCACGCCCGCCGAGGGCATCGGGCTCTTCCGCACCGAGCTCTGCTTCCTCGACCGCGACCGGGAGCCGACGGTGGAGGAGCAGGCAGACATCTACGCCGAGGTGCTGGCGGCGTTCGCCGGTCGCAAGGTGGTGCTGCGCACCCTCGACACCGGCTCCGACAAGCCGCTCGCCTTCGCGAGCATGCCGGATGAGGCGAATCCCGCCCTGGGGGTCCGGGGCCTGCGCATCGCACTGGACGACCCGGGCATCCTCGACCGGCAGCTCGACGCCGTGGCCCTGGCCGCCGAGCGCACCGGCAACCGCCCATGGGTGATGGCCCCGATGGTGGCCACGGTGGGCGAGGCACGCTTCTTCGCCACCCGCGCGCGCGAACGCGGCCTGCATCCCGGGGTCATGGTCGAGGTGCCGGCCGCGGCCCTGCACGCCGACCGGCTGCTCGCGCACGTGGAGTTCCTGTCGCTGGGCACCAACGACCTCGCGCAGTACACGATGGCCGCCGACCGGCTCTCCGCCGAGCTCGCCTCCCTGACCGACCCGTGGCAGCCCGCGCTGCTCGCCTTGGTCGCGCGCACCGCCTCGGCGGGGCGCAGCGCCGGCAAGCCGGTGGGGGTGTGCGGCGAGGCCGCCGCCGACCCCCTGCTGGGCTGCGTCCTAGTCGGGCTGGGGGTCACCTCCCTGTCCGCGGCCGCTGCCGCGG
>JALYMT010000316.1 GCA_030773555.1 Actinomycetota bacterium
CCGCAAGAACGAGGTCGTCAACTCCGCCGCGTGAACCCCACCCGGCTCCCTGCGGTCGTCGGTGAGCTCACCGCGGCCGGTCGGCCTGCGCTGGTCCCGGTGACGCCACGGCCTGCTCAGGCAGGAGACCCGTCTCCACCAGCTCGCCCAGCTCCCGACGAGACGCCGCCTGGGCGAGGGTCCTGGCCTGCCAGGCCCGCAGGGCGCGGGCGTCCTGCCCCCATCCGGCGTCCAGCTCGTCCAACCGGGCGACGGCCTCCTGCTCCCACTCCGCGAAGGTGCGCCGCGCCCGCTCCACCGTCTCCTGCCGGATCGCGGGCAGGTCGTCGAAGGTCTCGAAGGCGTTCGTGGTGCGGCGGGCGGCGAGGCGGCGGGCCGTCGCCTCGGCGTACGCCAGCTCGGTGGGGTCGCTCCCGGCCGGCTCGGGCAACCAGCCCACGATTCGCCGGCTGAGCCGCTCCAGCCCGCCCGAGCGGGCGCGGCGGGTGGCTCCCACCTGGTGGCCCATGCCGCGCAGCGAGAGGTCGTCGATCTCGTCGTCCACCTCGTGCAGCAGGGTTCGGGTCACCGGAGGCGGAAGCAGGCCCTCGTCGCTGAGGGTCTGGTAGGTGCGCCGTTCGACGTGCAGGCCGCGTCCGACCACGATGCGGTACTCCTCCTCGTCATCGACGTCCAGGCGCGCCATCTCCTCGTGCGCGGCCTCCTCGGCCGCTTCGAGCTCGGCCGCGGTCCGCGGGTCGGGCGTCAGGTCGAGGTCGGCCATCTCCCGCCGGGCCGCCTCCACTGCCGAGATTCGGGCGAGCGCCATGACGTAGCGGTCGACGTCGCTGGGTCGGTCCAGCCCAAGACGCGACACCAGCCACCGGATCGTCGTGGCGTTGAGGAGGAGAGTGACGAGCACGACGCCGCCGGTGAGGGCGACCAGGAGGTCCCGTTCGGCGAGCTCCTCGGGCAGCGCCAGGGCCAGCGCCAGGGCCACCCCGCCGCGCAACCCGCCCCAGATCAGCACGGCCTCGTTACGCGACCCCACCCGCGGGACGTGAGCGACCCGCTCGAGCAGCCACACGATCGGGATCACGGCCAGTGCCCGGGCGGCAAGCACGATGGCCGCGGCGAGCGCGATCGGGCCGAGGTGGTCGAGGAGCAGCCCGGGTCCGATGACCAAGCCGATGAGAAGGAACAGCAGCGCGTTGGCGACGTAGTCCAGCGCCTCCCACGTCTGCTCCCACATCTCGCGTACCTCTGCGGAGGCCCGGCTGGGCGCCAGTCCGGACAGCACCATTCCGGCGGCCGCGGTGGCCATCACCCCGGAGAAGCCGAGCACCGCGTCGGCGAAGACGAAGCTGCCGTACGCCACCGCCAGCGAGAGGGCCGCGGCGGGCAACCGGTCCAGCCAGGGCAGGCCGACAGCCCCGACCAGGCCGAGCACGACCCCGATCAGCGCCCCGCCGCCGAAGACGGTGACGAAGTCGACCGCGCCGGCGAGCACACTCACAGACCCACCGGTGGCCGCCTCGAGGAGGATGGCGAACAGCACGATGGCGACCCCGTCGTTGAACAGGCTCTCGCCCTCGACCAGGGTCAGCAGCCGCCGCGGCACCCCGACCTCGCGGAACACGGCCACGACCGCCACCGGGTCGGTGGCGGAGATCAACGCGCCGAACAGGAAGGCCACGGCCAGCGCCGTGCCGAGAGCCCAGTGCACGGCGATGCCCACCAAGACCGCGGAGACGAGGAAGGCGGGCACCGCCAGGGCGAGGATGGCACCGAGATTGCGCACGAAGGCGCGCAGGTCGATGCCGAGCGCGGCCGCGAAGACCAACACCGGAAGGAACAGAAAGACGACCACCTCCTCGAAGGCCTCACCCTCGACCCGGCCGATCTCCGGCGTGATCCCTGCCGCGGCGGCCAGAAAGCCGACGACGACGAGGATCACGCTCAGCGGCACCTGCGCCCGCCGGGCCGCCAGGCCGAGGAGCACGGCCAGGATGAGCAGGGCGGAGAACTCCAGTAGCAGGCGTGGCAGCTCCACCTGACGCCTCCTCCGGTCGCCGGGGCGGTGCGGCACATCGTTACCTGCCGCCGGCCGCATCAGGAAGGGCCCGGGAACAGCCATTCCGCGGAGTGGAGGAGCGACCAGAACGAGCAGGTGCAGGCCAGGAGCGCGTCCTGGCCGGATTGCCCGACAGGTACTGAATCCGGCTGCCCTGTGGAGCGGGCCGGGACTGAGCCGTACTCGCCCCGACGGCTAGAGGAGCCCCTGACCTCGGGAGACGCTGGTGGGCAGGGGCGGGGTCGAACCGCCGACCTTCCGCTTTTCAGGCGGACGCTCGTACCGACTGAGCTACCTGCCCCCGGTGGTGCGAGGGTGCTGCGTGGGGGAGCGACCCCGACGGGACTCGAACCCGCGACCTCCGCCGTGACAGGGCGGCGCGCTAACCAACTGCGCTACGGGGCCTTGCGGCCGTGCCCCCAACGGGATTCGAACCCGTGCTGCCGCCTTGAAAGGGCGGTGTCCTGGGCCGCTAGACGATGAGGGCTGGCGGCCCCTCCACTCGCGAAACCCGTGCCGAGCCGTCGGGGACGCTCCCGAGCATACGGGACGTGCTCGCCTGACCCAACCGCGCAGGATGGTGTCCGTGCTGGAGATGTCGGAGGAGCGGTTCGAGGAGCTCGTCGGCGACGCCCTCGACGGGGTGCCGCCCGAGCTGGCCCGGCTCATGCGCAACGTCGCGGTCTTCGTCGAGGACCGGGCCCCCGACGACCTCGGCGAGCTGCTGGGCCTCTACGAAGGAACGCCGCTGACGGAGCGGGGCGAGTGGTACACGGGAGTCCTGCCCGACCGGATCACGATCTACCGCGAGCCCATCCTCGCCCTCTGCCGGAGCCCCGGTGAGGTCGTCGAGCAGGTCCGGGTCACCGTCGTCCACGAGATCGCCCACCACTTCGGCATCGACGACGAGCGGCTGCACGATCTCGGCTACGGCTGAGGAGACCGCCCGGCTCCGGGGACTCGGCGTACGCTCGTCGGATTCGGTGCCGGTGAGGGGGAGCCCATGGACGCAGTCGTCGCGGCGGTGCTCGGCACGCTCGTGCTCCTCGGGATCTCCACGGCGGTCGCGGCCGTGCTGCTCGGTCTCCTGCTGACCCGCCTGGCGCGGCGGGCGCGGTCTCGGCTCGGGGCGACCACCGAGCGCCTGCAGCTCGGCGCCCGCGCCGCGGCCGTCGGGCCCCGGGCCGAACTGGCCCGGCTGCGCCTGGAGCTGCGGAGCTCGATCGAGTCGGTCCGCCGCGTGCTGGCCGTCGCCTCGGCCGCCCGCTGGCCGCTCGGCGATGCCCCGATGCTGCTGCGGCGCCTCGAACGCGCCGCGGCCGCGGTCGACGCCGAGCTGACCGCTCTGGGGCACGAGCGCGACGAGCGCCGCTTCGCGACGCTGCTGCCCGCGCTGCGCGCCCGGGTGGCAGCGCTGACGACCTCGGCCGGCTCGCTGCGTCAGGGGCTGGTGGAGAGCTCGCTGCGGCTGGGCGCCGACGAGCTGAGCGCCCTCCAGGCCGACTGCGCGCTCGAGGCGCGGGCGCTGCGAGCGAGGTCGTACGCGGCCACGATCGTCTGAAGGCGAACGGGGTAGATCAGCGGCGACATGACTTCTACGGACTCTGCGCGGCGCATCGGCGGGCGCTACCAGCTGCTCGAGATGCTCGGCCGCGGCGGCATGGGCGTCGTCTGGCGAGCCCGCGACGAGCTCCTCGGCCGGCTGGTCGCGATCAAGGAGGTGCTGCCCCCTGCGGGGCTCACCTCGGGTGAGCGGCACGTGCTGCGTGACCACACCTTGCGCGAGGCCCGAGCCGCGGCGCGCATCCACTCCCGCGCTGCCGTCACCGTCTTCGACGTGGTCGAGCAGGACGGCCGGCCGTGGATCGTCATGGAACTGCTCGAGGCGCGCAGCCTCGCCGAGGTGCTCCGCGACCAGGGCCCGTGCACGCCGGCCGAGACGGCCCGGGTCGGCCTCGCTGTCCTCGACGCCCTGGAGGCCGCGCACCGCGCCGGGGTGGTCCACCGTGACGTGAAGCCGGCCAACGTCCTGCTCGCCGACAGCCGCGTCGTGCTGACCGACTTCGGCGTGGCCGCCCTCGACGGGGACCCCACCCTCACGATGACCGGCACCGTCCTGGGTTCCCCGGCCTACATGGCGCCCGAGCGGCTCAAGGGCCGCCCACCGTCCCCTCAGATGGACATGTGGTCGCTCGGCGCCACCCTCTATGCGGCGGTCGAGGGAGCCCCCCCGTTCGTCCGTCCCGACGCGGTGGCGACGCTGCAGGCCGTGCTCAACGACCCCGTGCCCGCCCCGCGGCGCGCCGGAGCCCTCACCCCCGTCCTGGAGGGCCTGCTCGTCCGCGACCCGGCCCAGCGTCTCGACCCGCCGCGCGTCCGCCAGCTGCTGCAGCGCGCCCTGCAGCAGTCCGACAGCGAGACCACCACCGCGCTGCCACTGCCAGTGCCACCGCCGCCTCCGGTGGTCGAGCGTACGGTCGCCGTGGTCGCGAACCCCACCGAGGAGCAGCGGCACCGGGCCGAGGAGGAAGGCGAGCTGGTCGCGCCGCCCGCGCCTGCGCCCGGCCAGCCCGCTCCCGTCCCGACCGCTCCCGTCCCGACCGCTCCCGTCCGGCCCGCAGGCGGCGGGTCCCAGGGCCCCCCGCTGGCACCGGCGGGCCGGCGCCCACCCGGTGGGGGGCGTCGCCGGGGACTGATCGTCACCGGGCTGCTGCTGCTCGCCCTGGCCGGAGGCCTGATCGCGTGGGCCGCCGCGCGGGAGCCGGCCAGCACGACGCCCGCCGCGCCGCAGGCGCCGTCCTCGGTGCCGGCCGCCAACCCGCCGGCCCCGGTCTCGGTGCCGCCGACGACACCCGCGGCCGCGTCGACGCCCCCGCCGTCGACGCCCCTGCCGTCGACGCCCTCGCCGTCCATGTCACCGTCGCCGTCCGCGTCACCCTCGGCGTCGCCGTCGGTGCGCGGCGGCTTCGAGTCCTACACCGACTCGACCGGCTTCAGCCTCGCCGTGCCGACGGGCTGGCGGCGCGAGCAACGCGACACCGGGCTGTTCTTCATCGAGCCCGGCACCGGGAGATACCTGCAGGTGGCGCAGACCCGCAACCCGAAGGACGACCCGCTCGAGGACTGGCGCGACCAGGAGCGCCACCTCCGGCGGCGGCTGAACGACTACGAGCACATCTCGCTCGAGCGCGTCGACTACCGCGGCTGGGACACCGCCGACCTCGAGTTCCGCTGGACGAGCGACAGCGGCCGGCGGCTGCACGTGCGCAACCGCAACGTGATCACCGCGCCCGACCGTGCGTACGCCCTGCTGTTCTCCGCACCGGAGGACCGCTGGGCCGAGAGCCAGCAGCTCTACGCCGTCTTCGCCACCAGCTTCCGACCCGCGTCCTAGCCGGCCCGGGTCGAGGCCCCGACTCGGGCGCGACATGGGTGAGCGGCGGTCACCGGGGGGATGTGACCGCCGCTCACGTCTGAAACGTACCGGCCCGCCAGACGCCTCTCGGCGCGTGGTCGCTCGTAGCGACTATGAGTTGGAGCCCGGGGTCATGGATCGGGCCGGCACGAGGCACAACCGTACGGGACGGCGGAACCTTCCCGCTGCACCCCTCCACAGCAATCGGGAAATTCCAGGCGATTAGCAGCCCTCGACCTTCGACAACTCCTCGACGCGGCACGGCCAGGCTGTAGCGTGACGCCCCCCGACGAGCGAGTTGCGCAGACGAGGAGGCAGGCATGCCCGGCGCGCCGCAGACCCTGGTCGTGGACGAGCAGCCCGACCGCCTCGTGGTCCGCCTGTGCCGCCCGGAGACCCGCAACGCCATCGACGCCGTGATGGTCGCGGAGCTGCACGACGTCTGCGAGCGGCTCGAGCGCCGGCCGCAGGTGCTGATCCTGACCGGAGGAGACGGCATCTTCGCCGCGGGAGCCGACATCCGGCAGCTGCGCGAGCGCCGCCGCGACGACGCCCTCGCCGGCATCAACAGCGCTCTGTTCGACCGCATCGCCCGCCTGCCGCTGCCGACCGTCGCGGCCGTGGACGGCCCTGCGCTCGGCGGCGGCGCGGAGCTCGCGTACGCCTGCGACTTCCGCATCGCCAGCGACCGCTCGCGCTTCGGCAATCCGGAGGCGCAGCTGGGCATCCTCGCGGCGGCCGGCGCCTGCTGGCGGCTGCGCGATCTGGTGGGCGAGCCCCTGGCCAAGGAGGTGCTGCTGGCCGGGCGGGTGCTCGACGCCGCCGAGGCGCACGCCGCACGGCTGGTCAGCGAGGTGGTCAACCCCGACGAGCTCGACGCCGCCGCGCACCGCCTCGTCGACCGCATCCTGCGCGCCACACCGCTCGCGCTGCGCCTGACCAAGCTCGCCCTGCGCGCCCCCGCCGCCGCGCACCCCGGCTTCGACGACGTCGCGCAGGCCGTGCTGTTCGAGACCGACGACAAGCACGCCCGCATGACCGCGTTCCTGGAGCGACGCAGAGGACGACCATGACCCCCTGCTCATGACCCCGCTGCTGGAGAGCTGGGTCCGCGAGGACGCCGGAAATCCAGGGTCGTCCTCTTGCGCCCCCCGCCGACCTGCTACACACTGGTGTCCGAGCACGAATCTTCTGTAGACAATCGACCCGCGGCCTCCCACGAGAAGAGATCCGGCCATGACGACGGCACCCGAGCGCCTCGGTAGCGCGCCCGCCCCCACCGGCCCGCTCAGTCGAATCGACTACAGCGAGCGCATCCCCAACAACGTCAACCTGGCCACGGACCGGCGCCTGCAGCGCGCGCTCGAGGGCTGGCAGCCGAAGTTTCTCGACTGGTGGAAGACCCTGGGCCCGGCCCTGGAGCACCGCGACGTCTACCTGCGTACGGCGGTGGCCGTGGGCCGCGACGGCTGGGCGCACTTCGACCACGTGCCGATGGAGGAGTACCGCTGGGGCATCTTCCTCGCCGAGCGCGACCCCGACCGCACCATCGGCTTCGGCCGGCACAAGGGCGAGCCGGCCTGGCAGGAGGTGCCGGGGGAGTACCGCGCCGATCTGCAGCGCCTCATCGTCATCCAGGGCGACACCGAGCCGGCCTCGGTCGAGCAGCAGCGCATCCTCGGCATGACCGCGCCCAGCCTCTACGACCTGCGCAACCTGTTCCAGGTCAACGTGGAGGAGGGCCGCCACCTCTGGGCGATGGTCTACCTGCTGCACGCGTACTTCGGCCGGGAGGGCCGCGAGGAGGCCGAGCAGCTGCTCAAGCGCAACTCCGGTGACCTCGACAGCCCGCGCATCCTCGGCGCCTTCAACGAGGCGACCACCGACTGGCTGAACTTCTTCATGTTCACCTACTTCACCGACCGCGACGGCAAGTACCAGCTCGGCACCCTCAAGGAGAGTGGCTTCGACCCGCTGGCGCGCACCTGCGAGTTCATGCTCAAGGAGGAGGCCCACCACATGTTCGTGGGCACCACCGGGGTGCAGCGGGTGGTCGAGCGCACCGCCGAGCTGATGCGCGAGCACGACACCGACGACGTGCTGCCGTACGGCGGGATCCCGCTCTCGACGGTGCAGAAGTACCTGAACTTCCAGTTCTCGGTCTCGATGGACCTCTTCGGCAGCGAGCGCTCCACCAACGCCGGCAACTACTTCAGCTCCGGACTCAAGGGCCGCTGGCTCGAGACCCGCCGCAAGGACGACCACGTGCTGCTCGACGCGACCCGGGAGATCCGCCTGGTCAAGGACGGGCAGCTGGTCACCGAGACGGTGCCGCTGCTCACCGCGCTCAACCTCGACCTCCGCGACGAGTACGTCGCCGACTGCGAGAACGGCGTACGCCGCTGGAACTCGGCGCTCGAGGAGGCCGGCCTCGACCAGCGGCTGACCCTCCCGCACGAGGGCTTCAACCGCCGCGTCGGTGCCTACGCCGGGCACCACGTGAGCCCCGACGGCGAGGTGCTCGACGAGGCTACCTGGGAGCAGCGGGCGGGCGACTGGCTGCCCAGCGACGAGGACCGCGCCGCGGTCGCCGACCTGATGAAGCCGGAGTACGAGCCGGGCCGCTTCGCCGGCTGGATCGCCCCGCCCAAGACCGGCATCAACGAGCAGGCCGTCGAGTTCGACTACGTCCGCTTCTGACGACCCCGACCACCTCCTGCTCTGCACCCGACGATCACCCCGCACGCACTGCGGCGCCGGGGTGATCGCCGGGTTGAGCATGGCCGGGGCAGTACGGCTAGCTGCGGATGCTCGCCGCTTCGCAGAGCGACTCCCAGTGCGCCTGCGCCGCGGGATGCCACGTGTCGTGCTGACGGTGGAAGGTGCGGGCGGCCTCGGGGCCGGGCCAGTCGTGGTCGAGCAGCTCCGCGGGCAGCGCCGGGTCGACGAAGGGGAAGCGCCGCCACTCCTGCACCAGCTGCACCTGGGCGGCGAAGGCCTCGGCGGCGGTGCGGACGGCGAGGGTGGCGTACCGGTCCTTGAAGTCCTCGTAGCCGCGCTCCACCTCGTCGAGCGGCCAGGCGGAGGCGACCACGCGCTGCTCGTCGCCGACGGCACCGGCGGTGCCCACCCACGAGAAGGCGTAGCTCTCGACGCCGAGCTCGGTGACGATGCCGGCGAGCTCCGCCTCCTTGCGGGCGTCGGGGACGACCCACAGCCCGGGGGCCGGCGAGCCCAAGCCCGCCCAGGTCAGCCGGGTGCGCAGCCGGTGGCGGATCTGGCGCTGGGCCTCGGGCACGGTGACCACGAGCACCAGCCAGCGGCCGTCCCAGCGGCGCTGCTCGCGCATGAAGCCGTAGATGCGCTGCGTGCCCTCCTCGAGCAGGGTGCTGCCCGCGGGGGTGAGTGACCAGCACACCCGGCGGCCGAGCCGGTCGGACACCAGCAGGCCCTCCGCGGCGGTGCGGGCGAGGGCCTGGCGGGCGGCCTTCTCCTCGACCCCGAGCTCGGCGAGCGCGCCGACGAGGACGCTGGTCCAGACGGGCGCGTGCCGGGGGAAGACGAACTCGCCGAGCACCGTCAGCAGCAGCGATCGGGCGCTGGCGGCGCCGCCCTCGCGGCGGCGC
>JALYMT010000317.1 GCA_030773555.1 Actinomycetota bacterium
GGTCACGGCTGCGCGCCGCCGGCCGCTCCTCGAGGATCGCCTCGAGGCTGCGCTCGGACGCGGCGAGCTGGGCGGCGGACGGGGCGTTCACCGTCGAGCGGCCCTCTCGCGCGTGCGCCTCCGGCGGCGGGGGCTGTTCCTCGCACGGGGCAGCGGCCGGCGCGGGCGCCGACCGGAGCTCGCCGGTCGCCGGGAGGGGAGCCACGGGCACGAACGCGACGGCGGTGGTCGTGGCGAGCAGGATGGGCACGAGGCGCAGCAACGGGTCCTCGGGAAGGGGGGCAGGGGCGGAATCCGGAGACTAGCCCCTGCTCAGGCTGCTACCGGGGAGCTACGGCGTGTCGGGCCCGTCACCGCCCTCGGCGTCACCGCCCGGGATGGTCTCGTAGATCTCCTTGCACGTCGGGCAGACCGGGAAGCGCTGGGGATCGCGGCTGGGCACCCACACCTTGCCGCACAGGGCGGTGATCGGCGTACCCATGACCATCGCCTCGAGGATCTTGTCCTTGGGCGCGTAGTGCGAGAACCGCTCGTGGTCGCCGTCTCCGGGGCGCACCCGCGGAGTCGTCTCGACCTCGTGCTCGATCAGTGTGCCGGTGCCGCCGGAGCCGATGCCGGGCTCGTCGATGCCGGGAGTGCTCATGCGCGGCAGTCTAGGACGCGTGCGGGGAGCTGCCCCCGCTTTCGGCTCCGCTGCCTCCGCCCCCGGCCGTCAGTTCATCCGCACGTCGTCGGGATAGGTCGACAACCACGCCAGCTCACCGCGCTGCCGGCGCAGGACCCGCCGCCACAGCTGTCGCGGGTCGCCGGAGAACGCGTCGCCGGCCTGGGCGTCGACGGCGTGCCAGGCCCCCTCGTCAAGCTCGGTCTCCAGCTGCCCGGGGCTCCAGCCGGCGTAGCCGGCGAAGACCCGCAGGGCCGCCATCTCGGCGGCCAGCAGCTCCGGCGGGGTGTCCAGGTCGACCAGGCCGAGGCCCCCGACGACGCGGCGCCACCCCATCGGCTCGCCGCCGGTCGCGAGGGCGCTGGGGACCGCGGCCAGCGCGAGGGCGCTGTCGAGCGCGACCGGGCCTCCTTGGAAGACCACCCCAGGCCCGGAGGTGTAGGGCTGCCAGGACGGGAGCACCTCCCCCACCTCGACCCGAGTGGGCCGGTTGACGACCACACCCAGCGCGCCGTCCTCGTCGTGGTCGAGCACGAGGATCACGGCGCGCTCGAAGTTGGAGTCAGCGAGCAGCGGGCTGGCCACGAGCAGGCGGCCGGTGAGAGATGCCTCCGGACGTGGTGCCTCCGTCATGGTGTCCCAGGATTCCCCGCGGGGCCATCCCTACCCCTCCGCGGGCACCGCCTCGGGGGACATCGCTTCGGTGGACATGGCTTCGGTGGACATCGCTTCCGTGGACATCGCCTCGGGGGACGTCGCCGGGAAGAACACCACCTCGCCGGCCACCCGCAGACCGACCACGGTGCGGTCGGGAACGACCTCGTGACCGTGGGCCCGGGCGCTCACCCGCAGCGGGAGCCGTACGGGGCTGGCCGGCAGCAGCTCGAGCTGGACGAGCGCGTCGTGGCCGAAGTAGGTCGTGGCCTCGACGCGCGCCCGCACCCCGGCCTCGGGAGCGCCCAACACCACCTGCTCGGGCCGGATCACGACCTGCCCGACGGCTGCTCCGCCGAGACTGCCCGGCGGGCGCACCGGGAGCATGCCGAGCGCGGTCTCGGCGCACCCGCCGCGCAAGGTGGCGGGCAGCACGACGGCCTCGCCGACGAAGGTCGCGACGCCGACGTCACCCGGGGAGGTGTAGAGCTGGTCAGGCGCGGCGGCTTGCACCACCGTCCCCCCGCGCAGGACCGCGACGAGGTCGGCGACCGAGAGCGCCTCCTGCTGGTCGTGGGTGACCAGCACGGCGGTGGCGCCGGTGGCCCACAGCGCCGCCCGTACGTCCTCGCGCACCGAGGCCCGCAGTGCGGTGTCGAGGGCGCTGAACGGTTCGTCGAGCAGGACGAGTGCCGGGTCGGGGGCGAGCGCGCGGGCGACCGCCACCCGCTGCTGCTGGCCACCGGAGAGCTCGCCCGGCATGCGCGGGCCGGAGTCGGCGAGGCCCACGAGCTCGAGCATCTCCGCGACGCGGGCCCGGCGCGCGGCGCCCGCCCGCGCTCCCCGCCCCCGGGCGCTGCCGAGGCCGAAGGCGACGTTGCCGGCCACGCTGAGGTGCGGGAAGAGGGCTCCCTCCTGCGGCACCACGCCGACGCGGCGGCCCTCGGGCGGCACCAGCACGTGCCGGCCTCGGGCGACGACGCGCCCGCCGAGGGTGATGGTGCCGCCGTCAGGGGCGTCGAAGCCGGCGACCAGGCGCAGCAGGGTGGTCTTGCCTCCACCGGAGGGGCCGAGCACGGCGGCGAGCGAGCCGGTCGGCACGCGCAGGTCGACACTGCGCAGCACCGGCGCGCCGCCGAAGCTCTTCGACAACCCGCGGACGACGAGTTCGCTCACCTCGACCTCCCCCCGGTCCTCATCCTGCCTCCTCCGGGCCACTCGTGCCCCGCCACCGGCCCAGCGCGAACGTCGGAACGGCGGCGACGAGCACGAGCAGCGCCGCGTACGGCGCTGCGGCCGCGTAGCGGCCCACGTCGACGGCCAGCCACAGCTGGGTCGCCAGCGTCTCGGTGCCGGTGGGGCGCAGCAGCAATGTCGCGGGCAGTTCCTTCATGCAGGTCAGGAAGACCAGTGCGGCCCCGGCGGCCACCCCCGGCGCCGCCAGGGGCAGGGTCACCTCGCGCAGCACCGCCGACGGGGAGCGCCCGAGGGAGCGGGCCACCTCCTCGAGGCGGGGGGGTGCCTGCGCGACCGAGGCGCGCACCGCGCCGACCGCAGCCGGCAGGAAGAGCACCGCGTACGCGAGCACCAGCAGCGGGGTGCGCTGGTAGACCCCGGGGGCGTAGCGGACGGCGAGGAAGATCAGCGACAGCGCGACGACGAGACCGGGCAGCGCGTGACCGGCGTAGGTGGCCTGCTCGAGCAGCCGCGGCAGGCGACGCCGGCCGTGCCGGGCGGCGAGAATGCCGACCGGCACCGCCAGCACCGTGGTGACC
>JALYMT010000318.1 GCA_030773555.1 Actinomycetota bacterium
GGCAGGCGCAGGCGCAGGCGCAGGCGCAGGGGCAGCGTCCGGCCGCTGGGCAGCAGCCCGCCGGTCAGCAGCCCAACCGGGCGCCCGAGGGCCGCGGCACCGAGCAGCTGCCCCCGACGCAGGGAGCCCGGCCCGAGCAGGTGCTGGTCGAGGCCAGAGGCGGCGGCGAGGGAGACGACCTGCAGCGCACCCGTCGCGGCTGGAACACGCGTCGGCCGTAGCCGGCGGTCTACTCCTCCCGCCGGGGAGGCATCGGCACCCGGTCTAGGTCGCGGGCGGCGACGACGGTGGTGGGCGAGCCGGCGAGCACGGCCTGCGCCTCGGCCAGGAAGGCCGCGCCCGTGTCGCTGTCGGCGCCGTAGCGCCGGGAGAAGTGGGTCAGCACGAGGGTTCGCACCCCGGCGTCGCGGGCGAGGCGCGCGGCCTGGGCCGCGGTCAGGTGGGCGTACTGCTCGGCGAGGTGCCCGTCGGCCGCCAGGTACGTCGACTCGCACACGAGCAGGTCGACCCCGTCGGCGAGGGCGCGGACGCCCTCCCCGAGCCGGGTGTCCATGGCCAGGGCGAACCGCGAGCCGGCGCGCGCGGCGGTGACGTCGGCGACCGTCACGCTGCGACCGTCCCGCACCAGCGTCCCCTCGCGCAGCAGCCGGCCGACGTCCGGGCCGTCGATGCCGTACGCGGCCAGCCGCTCGGGCAGCACGCGGAGCCCGTCGGGCTCCTCGACGCGCCATCCCAGCGCCGGCACCCGGTGGTCGAGCGGCTGGGCGACGACGCGGAAGCCGCGGGCCTGCAGCACGGTGCCCGCGCCGTCCACGGGATGCAGGCGCAGCTCCAGGGCGTCGTTCCCGGTGGCCGACCGGCGCAGGGCGTCGACGTACGGCGCCGCGGCGCTCGGGAAGCACAGGTCGACCGGTCGGCGGACGCCGTCGAGGACGAGGCGCGCGAGGACCCCCGGCAGGCCCAGCGTGTGGTCGCCGTGGGAGTGGGTGAGGCAGATCCGGGTGATGGCCGACGCCGGCACCCCGGCCAGCAGGAGCTGGCGCTGGGTGCCCTCACCGGGATCGAAGAGCACCCCTTCGTCGCCCCAGCGCAGCAGGTAGCCGTTGGTGTTGCGCGCCCGGGTAGGAGCCTGCGCGGCGGTGCCCAGCACGACGAGCTCACGGGGCGACATCGCCCGCGTCCCTACCCGCGCCGGCGGTGTTTCCTCGGCTGCCGGGCCGGTAGAAGCTCCGCATGATTTCCTCGATCCTCACGGGTGCCGCCGCCGGCGCGGCCGGCACCACCGCGCTCAACGCGGCGACCTACCTCGACATGGTCGGGCGCGGCCGACCCGCCAGCTCGACTCCCGAGCAGGTCGTCGAGCGTCTCACCGGCGCCGTGGGACTCCGGGTGCCCGGCGACGAGGAGCACCGCGGAGCCCGGATGAGCGGGCTCGGAGCGCTCAGCGGCATCGCGGTCGGCGTCGGAGTGGGCGCTGCCTACGGCGCGCTGCGGGCCGCCGGATGGCGGCCGTCGCTGCCGGTCGCGGGAGCCGTCCTGACCCTGGGCGCCCTGCTCGGCTCCAACGGCCCCATGACCGTGCTCGGCATCACCGACCCGCGGACCTGGAGCCGGGCCGACTGGCTCAGCGATCTCCTTCCCCACCTCGCCTACGGCGGCGTCGCGGCGGCGACGTACGCCGCTGCCGGCTGACCCCCGGTTGACGCGGCAGCGCCCGGGTAGCGGCAGGGCGTACGACTCGATGAACAGCTCGAGGAGGAGCCCATGTCCGAACCCGACACCCGCCCCGGCGAGGAGACGGCCGACGCGCAGCCGGTGCGGCTGCGGACCGGGGCCGAGGGGCCGGTGGACCCCGAGGACCTGGCGATGGCCGACGGGCTGGACCCGACGCCCGAGAACGTCGAGCGCTATCGGCGCCAGCTCGAGGAGGAAGGCCCAGCCGCCGTCGAGAAGGCGGTGCCCTGACATGAGCAGCCCTGGATCCCCCGACGCAGCCGAGCCGACGGAGGCCGCGACGCCGGCCGCCGAGGACGACCTGGCGCTCGAGGAGGCCGTCGCCGGTGACACGACCGCGAGCGCGTTCCAGCTCGAGCCGGAGGAAGCGGCCGCCCCCGACCCGCTCACCCCGCAGTTCGAGGAGCCGTCGTTCGCAGATCCCCCGCCGCCCGCCTGACCGGCGATGCCGCTGACGGACCCCCTGGGTACCGTCTGGACTCCGCCCTACTGCCCATCGTGAAGGAGGACCACGTGTCCGAGCAGCCGGCCGACAACGCCGAGAAGGACCCCAGCGACTGGGTCACGGGCGAGGAGCCCGCCACCGGCCCCCAGCGCAGCTACCTCAACACCCTCGCTCGGGAGACCGGCGAGCAGGTGCCCGAGGAGCTGAACAAGGCCGAGGCCTCCCAGCTGATCGACAAGCTGAAGTCGGAGAGCGACCGCGCCAGCGGAAGCTGAGGACCCGATTTCTCCCGCTGCCGTCTCCGAGCCCGCTCGCCCTGAGGCCCCGTGACCTCCACCGTCTCCCCGCCTCAGCCCACCCTCCTGCTGCCGCCCGGTGCCGCGCCGGGGGAGGCGGCCAGCCGCACCAGCCGGGTCAGCCGCGGCACCTTTCTCGTCGCGGCCGACCTGCACAACCACACCACGATCTCCGACGGGGCGGGAGATCCGGCGGCGGCGTACGCCTCGCTGCGCGCGGCCGGTCTCGACGTCGCGGCGCTCACCGACCACGTGCACTTCCTCGACGACCTCCGCGCCCGCCTGGACGCCGGCGCCTTTTCCGACGTGCGCGGCCGCTACCTCGGTCGCCCGCGGGGGGGCCTGACCGACGCGGGCTGGGAGCGCACCCGCGCCCTCGCCGACGCCGCCGACCAGCCGGGACTGTTCACCGCGATTCCCGGCTTCGAGTGGACCGAGCCGTGGCTCGGGCACGTCAACATCTGGTTCAGCACCGAGTACACCCCCGTCCGCGACGTGGGCCGCACCGAGGCGCTCTACGCCTGGCTGCACGAGCACGGCGAGGCGCTCGCCGGGTTCAACCATCCCGGCCGGGAGCCGGGGCGGTTCGGCGCATTCGCCTTCGCGCCCGAGGCCCGCCGGCAGCTGGTGGGGCTGGAGATGTTCAACCGCTACGACGACTACCTCTTCGAGGGCCACGCCGAGGGGCAGCCCAGCCCGCTGGTCGCCTGCCTGTCCGCGGGTTGGCGTCCGGGCCTGTTGGGCGTGACCGACGAGCACGACGACATCTGGGGCTTCCACGTCGGCAAGGGGCGGACCGGGATGTGGGTGGGGGAGCTCAGCCGCGCCGGGGTCGCCGAGGCGCTGCGCGCCCGGCGGACCTTCGCCACCCGCCACGCCGGCCTGCGGGTCGACGCCGTCGCTGACGGGGTGCGGATGGGCGGGGTGCTGCGGCACCGGGCGGGCCCGGTCACCGTCACCGTCGACGTCGACCGCGGGCCCGACTGGGTCGGCCGTGCCCTCGAGGTGCAGGTCCTGCGCCCAGGGGACGGCGTACCCACGGTCGCCGAGGTCGTGCCCCTGCCCGTGGGTGAGGTGCTGCGGCTGACCGTCGACGTGGCCCTCGACGACGGCGACTGGCTGCTGCTGCGCGTTGCCGACCCCGCCGAGGCCAACGGGACCCCCGGGCCCGCGGGCCATCCGGCCAACAACGCGGCCGTGGCCTACACCAGCCCGTGGTACCTCGAGCCCTGACGGGGTAGGACTCCGCCCCCACTGAAGGAGGACGTCATGACCGCTGACAGCTCGGGCCAGGGCATCGACCGCGGCGTGCAGTACGCGGCCGCCGACGCGGTCAGCCCCGGCGGCGGCGCCGAGCTCGACGGCGGCCCGCCTGCGGTCAGTGACGCCGACAGCGACGCGGAGACCGAGGGCGGGCAGCTCCTGCAGGAGGGCACGCCCGACGTCGCCGCCGACCTGGCCGCCGCCCGGCAGGACGCCGACGCGGAGGCGTGAGAACGCCCCCCCAGGCTCGCGGCGTCAGTCGAAGAGCCGGCCTCCGCACCGCGGCCACTGCCCCGCTCCGGCGCGGACGAAGAGGAGCTGGGCCCGGTAGGTCTGCTCCGCCGCCGCGGCGGAGTGCGGGAAGCCGATGCCGCCCGTCGCGCGCCACGTGCTGAGGCTGAACTGGTACAGCCCGTAGAAGCCCCGCGGGTTCACCGCGTGCGGGTTGCCGCTGGACTCGCAGCGCGCGAGGGCGGCCCAGTTCAGGGCGAGCACCGCCGCGGGGATGCGGACCCGGCTCCCCGCCCCGGTCGGGCGCTCGACTGCGCTCGGCGCGGGGCGGTCGCAGCCGAGCGCCCGCCACGTCCGCGGGCCGACGACCCCGTCGCGCACCAGCCCGGCGTCGGCCTGCAGTCACCGGACCGAGGCCCGGGTCCGCGGGCCGAAGAAGCCTCGCGACGGGGTGATCCCGAGGCGCTGCTGCAGCCGGGTGACGGCCGGTTCGGAGTCGCCGTAGCCGAGCAGGGGCAGCCCGGCCGGGCAGGCCGGGGCGCGACGGGCCGGCGCGGCGGCGGCTG
>JALYMT010000319.1 GCA_030773555.1 Actinomycetota bacterium
GCCCGTTGCGCGGCGCGGATCGCCGCCAGCGCGGTGGTCGTGCGGGAGGGCAGCGCCGAGCACACCGGCTGCCCTCCCGCTTCGGTGGATGCAGTGCTCTCGGTCAACAACGTCATGCTGTGGGACCGCCAGGCTGGGTTCGCCGAGCTGGCCCGAGTGCTGCGTCCTGGTGGACGCCTGGTGGTGACCGTGCACCGCCACGTTCTCGACGTCGCACCCGAGCAGCTGGCCTACGACGCCGCAGCCGCGGGCTTCGACGACGTGCGAACCAGCCTGCGACCACGCAAGCGGAACAGCCCGGCGGTCGAGCTTCTCGCACGCCGCCCGATGCTCCTGTAGCCGGTCGGTTAGTGAGACGACCGGGGTGCGTTCGCCGCGGGGGTGGGACGTGGCAGCCGGAGGCTGATCGCGGCGGCGGTGAGCAGGATGGTGATGGCGGTGAGGAAGGCGAGGTCGTAGCTGCCGGTGAGGTCGTGGGGCTAGGCCGGGCAGGTAGGCGCCGGCGGCGGAGCCGACCTGGTGGGCGAGGAAGATCAGCCCGAAGACCAGCCCGAGGGAGTGGCCGGGGAAGTAGGCCGAGGCGAGGACCTGGGTGGGGGCGACGGTGGCGAAGTCGACCAGGCCGAACAGCACGCCGAAGACCAGCAGCCAGACCGGCTGCACGGTGGCCAGCAGCAGGACGAGGGTTAGGGCCCGTCCGGCGTAGAGGGCGGCGAGGATGCGGCGGGAGTCGTAGCGGTCGGCCAGCGGGCCGGAGGTGAGGGTGCCGAGGATGTTGAACGCGGCGAGGAGGCTGACCGCCGCGCCGGTCACGGCGGTGCTGTAGCCGTGGTCGTGGGCGTAGGGAATCAGGTGGGTGTCGATCATCCCGGTGGTGGTCACCCCGCAGACGAAGAAAGGGTGTCGCGAGCCCCCAGAACACCCGGGAGCTGAGCAGCCGCGATCTGGACCCGCTGGCCTGGCCCGACGCTGCGGGGGCTGGCCCCGCCTCGGTCTGCTCGGCGCCGTCAGCCTCGGGGCGGTCGGGGTGTCCGTAGGGGCGCAGGCCGCGGTCGGCGGGGCGGGAGCGGACCAGCCAGAGCAGGACGGGGGCGACGAGCAGTGCGGACAGCGCGCCCAGGACGGCCAGCGCGGTGCGCCAGCCGGTGGTGATGATCAGGAGTAGGGCGGTGGGGACGAGGAGGAACTGCCCGGCGCCGTAGGCGGCCTCGATGATCCCGAACACCAGGCCGCGGCGGCTGGTGAACCACTCGGTGACCGCGACGCTGGCCACCACCTGGGACGCGCCGCCGAAGCTGATCGAGGCGAGCACCCCGTAGGCGGCGGCGAGCTGGGTGGGGGTCTGAGACAGCGCGGCCAGGCCCAGGCTGGCCCCGACCACCAGGGCGCTGCCGGAGAGCACCGCGCGGGCGCCGAGCCGGTCCACCAGCCGGCCGGCGAGGGGCTGGGTGAGGCCGTAGACGAGGAAGCTGACCGTGGAGACCAGCGAGATCGCCCCCCGGCTGACCCCGAACTCGCCCTCCCACACCGGGAGGAATGCCCCGAAGGACAGTCGGGCGCCCTGGGCGGCGAGCAGCCCGACGAAACAGATGGCGACGACCACCAGGCGTAGTGGACCCCGCGCGCTCGGCGCAGCAGACCCCCGCCCGTCGCCCGTTGCGGCGTGACTGGAGCGCCGCGGTCGGTGATCTGTGTCATCGGGTTCCTGTCCTGGTGGCCGGCTGTGTCGGACGCTGAGTAGGGCGGTCAGCGGGTGCTCAGCGCAGCAGGGGGAGGCTGCCGGTGAGCCGGTTGACCGGCTTCTTGGCGCCGTAGAGCACCAGACCGGCGTACTCGACGTCCTCGGTGGCCAGCTCACCGAGGCGCCGGCCGAACTCGGCGTAGTCGGTGGTGGTCTGGCCCACCTTGGGGAAGTCGCACAGCCCGATCCCGGTGGCCGCGGCCGCGGCACGGATGCGCTGCAGCTCAGGTTGCGAGGCGCGCAGCACCGGCAGCCCCCGGGGGTAGGTGCCGGTGTGTGACGTGACCAAGCGCGAGCGCCAGGAGGCCGCCGCGGTGCTGCGCCGCCTCCTAGCCGCCGTGGAGGAGGCGGGCGGCGCACCACACCAGCTATCCGGCAGCGTCCGACCCCGGCCCGGGCTGCTAACGCCCTGCTAACGGACCCGTTAGCACCGTCCCGGACTAGGTGGGATGACGGACCCCCGGGAGGGGCTGAGACCGCAGGTCGGAGACTCTTTCACCGGACCTGGTGGTACGCCTTATGACAGCTCCGAGGGGTGTTCAACTCCCCCCTCGCGCACCCCAGGTCATCAAGGCACGACGACGGTGTCGGCAACCTTGTCGTGCCAGCCCTGGCGGCGCGGGGAGTCGAAGAACGGGCTGATCGCCACGAGCAGCGCCCAGACGCTCCCCCCCAGCAGGGGCATCAGGTTGGGCAGGTAGTAGACCGCCCACCGCTTGGCGGCGGCGCCGGTGCCGACCGGCGACCCGTCGCTGCGGGTGACCTTGATGCCGACGGCCCGCTTGCCCAGGTCGAGCCGGTGCGGCGGTCAGCAGGATCTCGTAGAGCGCCGCGGCCACGATCGTCAGCAGGAAGAGCAGGACGAGCAGGACGTAGAACCAGGCCGGGGTCGTCGCTGTTCGGGGGCGGCGGCGATTGCCGCGAAGGTCACGACGAAGAAGAGCACGAACGCGGGCACGCCCACGATCAGGCCGTCCAGCAGGCGCGCGCCCAGCCGGGCTCCCATGCTCGCGGGCCGCTGCCCGGGGACCGGTAGCCGTAGCCGCCGGCGGGGTAGCCGTACGGCGGGTAGACCTGCTGGCCGTTCCCGGGCTGGCCGTACCCGGTCGGATCCTGGCCCTGCGGAGGCGGGACGGCGCTGCTCATCGTCGTTCCTCTCGTGGCGCCGCGGCCAGGTTCTGCAGGCGCACCTGGCCGCGGGCGATCAGGCGGCCCTGCTCGTCGGTGGTCTCCACGGTCCAGACCTGCTGGGAGCGGCCGCGGTGCACGGGGACCGCCCGCGAGGTCAGCTCGCCGTCGCGCACCCCGCGGTAGAAGTCGGTGGAGTTGGCGACGCCGACCACCGTGCCGCGCTCGCCGAACCAGAGTGCCGCGGCGATGCTGGCCGCGGTCTCGACCACCGCGCAGTGCACCCCGCCGTGCAGGATGCCGTGCGGCTGGTGCAGCTCGGGGCGCACCTTCCAGCGCATCAGCACGCCGTCGCCGGAGGACTCCACCAGCTCCAGCCCCAGCAGGCTCGCGAAGCCGGGGAGGGGCTCGAGCTCCTGGGTCATGCGCTCATTTTGCCTGGCGTCAGCGGACGGCTCGCGCCACGTGCCAGCGCCGAGATCGCCGCCTCCAGGGGTCCGCGTGCCGCTGACGCCACCACATCGCGACCGCCAGGGCGGCCACGACCTGCACGACGTACGAGACCTCGGGGTCGTCGGGGAGCACGTCGGTCGCGGGCAGCAGGACGTGGACGGTGTAGAGGGTCAGCGTCATGCTCCCCGCCGTGGCCAGCGGGGCCAGCAGCCGCGGCACCAGTCGCCCGGCCAGCAGGGCCGCACCCAGCACCGCGAGCGCGCTGCCCGTCGTGTGCACCAGGTCCAGCGGCGTGCTGGCGTGCGGTGCGTCGATCGCGAGCCACCACCAGGTCGTCGCCGGCGGGTTGCCGTACAGGCTGGTCTGCAGGGCGGTGTCGAGCTCCGCCGGGTCGAGGCGCGGGGTGGCCGTGAGGATCGCCTCGTGGCCTCCGAGCGGCCCGAGCAGCAGCGCGGAGGTGCCCGCGGCCAGCAGGGCCGCCGTGACCCCGCCGGCCAGCAGGGTGGCGGGGTCACGTACGGAGCCGAGCGCGAGCCGGCCGGCGGCGAGGCCAGCGCACAGGTACGCGGTCCAGGCGAGGGCCGGGTAGTAGCCGGTCAGGGTGAGCTCGGCGAGCCAGGCGACCGGGTCGTCAGCGACCGACGTGAAGGTCGGGTTGTCGAGGCCGGGCCGGGGCAGCGCCGGGCGCACGAGAAGGCTGAGCACGGGCACGGGCACGGGCACGGTCACGGCCGCGCCGAGGGCCAGGGTCGCCAGCATCCGCGGCTCCAGCCCGAGCAGGGGCACCGCGAGCAGGAACAGCACGCCGTAGTAGGCGAGGATCACCGCCACGCCGGTGTCGGCGTAGCCCACCGCCAACCCGAGGGCGCCGATCGCGAGGGCGCGTACGGCGACCGCCACCCGGGCGGCGGCCCGGGTCCGAGGAGGGGGGCCGGTTGGCCCGCCGGTGGCCAAGGCGAGCCCGACGCCGGCGAGCACCGCAAAGATCGCCGACGCGCGGCCGCTGGCGACCAGATAGGGGGTCGAGGCGCTCCCGTCGGAATCGACGGCGGGCAGCACGTGCACCGCCATCATGCCCGAGCAGCGCGAGGCCCCGCGCCGCGTCGACGCCGACGAGGCGCCGGGGCGCGCTCTGGCTCAGACCGAGTTGCCCGCGCCGTCGGCGACGAACAGGCCCTCGACGGAGAAGTACCGCTCCCCCGTGTCGTAGCAGAACGTGAGCACCCGGGCGCCGTCGGGGATGTCGGGGAGCTTCTGCGCCACCGCGGCCAGCACCGCGCCCGAGGACGGCCCGACGAAGATGCCCTCCTCGCGGGCGACGCGCACGGTGTAGTCGTACGCGTCCTCCTCATCGACCTGGATGACGCCGTCGAGGGTGTCGGTGTGCAGGTTCTTCGGGATGAAGCCGGCGCCGATGCCCTGCAGTCGGTGCGGGCTGGGGCTGCCGCCGCTGATGACCGGGGACTTTGCGGGCTCCACCGCGAAGGTCTGCAGCTGCGGGAAGCGCTCCTTGAGCACCTCGCTCACGGCGGTGATGTGGCCGCCGGTGCCGACCCCGGTGATCAGGTAGTCAATCCCCTCGGGGAAGTCCCGCAGGATCTCCGCGGCGGTGGTGCGCTTGTGCACCTCGATGTTCGCCGCGTTCTCGAACTGCTGCGGCATCCAGGCACCGGGGGTTTCGGTGACGATCTCGCCGGCCCGCTCGATGGCGCCCTTCATGCCCTTCTCGCGCGGGGTGAGCTCGAGCTGCGCGCCGTAGGCGGCCATCAGGCGCCGGCGCTCCAGCGACATGGACTCGGGCATGACCAAGATCAGCCGGTAGCCCTTGACCGCGGCGACCACCGCGAGTCCCACGCCGGTGTTGCCAGAGGTCGGCTCCACGATCACGCTGTCGGGGGTGAGGGTGCCGGAGCGCTCGGCGTCCTCGATCATCGCGAGGGCGATGCGGTCCTTGATGCTGCCCCCGGGGTTGGCCCGCTCGGCCTTCATCCACACCTCGACCCGCGGATCGAAGAGCCGGTTGAGCCGGATGTGCGGCGTGTCCCCAATCGTCTCGAGGATGCTCGCGGCCTTCATGGGACCTCCCCCGACCCGGCGGCCCTCGGGCCGGCTCAGGTCACGTCAGATGTTGAACTCCAGCAGGTCGTCGCCCCCGTCGCTGCCGTCAACGCCGCCGCGGCGGCGATCAATTCCCGCCCCCGCGGTGACCACGGAGTGCGGCGGCAGGCTGCGGGTCAGCCACACGTTGCCGCCGATGCGGCTGCCCTTGCCGATCACCGTGTCGCCGCCGAGGATCGTCGCGTTCGCGTAGATCACCACGTCGTCGCCGATGGTCGGGTGCCGCTTCGTGTGCTGGAGCCGCTTGCTCACACTGGCGGCACCGAGGGTCACCCCTTGATACAGCCGTACGTGGGCGCCGAGCACGGCGGTCTCGCCCACGACGACCCCCGTGCCGTGGTCGACGGCGAACGACGGGCCGATCTCCGCGCCGGGGTGGATGTCGATGCCGGTCTCCCGGTGGGCCAGCTCCGTGAGCAGCCGGGGGAACAGCGGGACTCCCACTCGGTGCAGCCGGTGCGCGATGCGGTAGACGGCGGTTGCGAAGAACCCCGGATAGGCCAGGATCACCTCGTCGACGCTGTGCGCCGCCGGGTCGCCGTCGTACGTCGCCTGCGCGTCGAGGAGCAGCGCCGCGCGGATGGCCGGCAGGTCGGCGAACAGGAGATCCGCGACCCGCTCGCGGTCACGCGGGCCGATGCCGGGCAGGTGCAGCGCCTCGACCAGCAGCGCGTGCAACGTCGCGTGCTCGCTCTGCACCTGCGCCGCGCGGCAGACCACCTCGCCGGTAAAGTGGGGGAACAGCAGCTCGAGCACCCCGTGGGCGAACCGCGCGGCCAGCTCGCGCAGCTGGGGCGGCAGGGCGTAGGCCCGCCGCTCGGCGGCGAGCGCGTCGAGGAACGGGGCCCGGTCGGCGCGCGGGGCCGGGACCTCGGGCCGGGCGGCACTGGCCATGCGCTCGAAGGTACAACCGCCTCAGCCGCTCCCCCGCCTCTACCGACTCTCTGTGACGCACCGAGGTCGATGCGGCACAGGCTGTGGGATGAGGGCTAGATGGGATGACTCCTGTCAATCGTCCGGCCCGTGAAGGGATCGACCGTCTGCCCGGCATCAAGGCCGCCGCGGCCGCCGCGCAGGCCCGGGTGGTCGCGGCGTTCGCCGCCTCCCAGCGGGCCGGCCAGCGGGCCGCAGGGGTGCCGGTCGACCGGGCCG
>JALYMT010000320.1 GCA_030773555.1 Actinomycetota bacterium
GCACCAGGGCGCCGCCCGTGCGCGCCGCGCGGGAGCCCCCACCCGTCGAGGTCTGGCTGGCGGCATCGGGCTGCTGCCCGGCGTCCGTCGCGACGGGGGCGGGAGCCTGCGGGGCGGCGGCCGCGGCCACCGGTGCCTCGTCCTGCGGTGCCTCCTCCTGCGGTGCCGCCTCCTGCGGCGCGAGCGCGTCCGTCGTCGCGACCTCGGGCGCGGCCGTCGCGCGCGCCTCCTCCCGCTCGGACGTCACGACCAGCGGCTCGACGGACTCCGACGACAGGTCCGCGGGCGGACTCGTGTCCGCGTCGGTGTCGCTCGCCGCCCCCAGGCGCACCAGCCGGCCCCGGCTCCGCGCCTGACCCTGCCCCGACTCGCCTGCGCCCTCGAGGTCCTGTGCGGGCGTGGGAATGCCGTAGTGCGCGTACAGGAGGCCCTCGTCGTCGACGGTGACCTGGTCGGGGCTGCCCAGCGATGGAGTGGCGAGCACGACCGCTTCGGCCCAGGCGACCCGGACGGCACCGCCCTCCTGGCGGGCGTCGCGGGTCGGCACGAAATGCTCGCCGGAGCCGCTGCGCGTCTCGATCACGAGCCACTCCGCCTGCCCGGTCTCGTCATCCCGGTACGCCCGGACGCAGCGCCCCAGCTCGTCGCCACCGGAGTCCTGGACGGCGAGGCCCACCCATCGGCTCACCTCGTCGATGCTCGGTCGGCTGGTCATGAATCGCTCCTCTCGTGCGGTGGGTGCCTCCTTGCCCGATTCGCTCCCGGCCGAACGGGTCCGCGTCCGAATCCTCGGCGCACCGGACCTGCCGAAGGTTCGAGAGAATCCGCGGGCACCAGCACCATCCTCTGGGATGGTGATAGGATGGTGAGCGTGCCCGAGGCGGAGAAGACCGAGAAGATCACCATCAACCTCGGCCTGGTCGACCTCGGCTCGATCGATCTGCTCGTCTCGGAAGGCTTCTACGCCAACCGCACCGACTTCATCCGCACGGCGATCCGCAACTCGCTCTCGGCCGCCGCCCCCGCCGTGAACTCCACCCTCACCCGCAAGACGTTGGTGCTGGGCACGGAGCACTACACCCGTCACGACCTCGAGCAGCTTCGTGAGGCGGGGCAGCGGATCCGCATCCGCGTCGTCGGCCTGGCCACCATCGCCAGCGACGTCCCACCGGAGCTCGCCCTGGCCACCATCGAGTCCGTCGAGGTGCTCGGGGCCTTCCGCGCCAGCGCGGCCGTCCGCGCCGCCCTCGCGCCGCGCACCACCTGACCCCGGAGAGGACAAAAAGAGGATGCCCAGAACTTCCCCCACGTCGGCCGCGATGACCGAGGCCACCCAGCTCACCCGCGCCGGTCGGCTCGCCGAGGCGACCGCGCTGATCCGGCAGAACCTCGGCGGCGCCACCGCCGTCCCGCAGCCGGAGCAGCAGCCGGCCGACGGGAGGCTGGCGCGGCTGCGTACGGCGGCTCGGCGGCTGGTCACCGCTGCGCCCGAGGCCCCAGCGGGGGGCGCCAGCGCGCCGGCCGGCCGCTTTCTGCAGCGAACCCACACCGGCCCGGCCGGCGAGCGCACCTACCGGCTCTACGTCCCGAGCGGCTACGACGGGCGCGACGTGCCCCTCGTCGTCCTCCTGCACGGCGGCACCCAGTCCGCCGAGGACTTCGCCCGGGGCACCCGCATGAACGAGCTGGCCGAGCGCGACACCTTTCTCGTCGCCTATCCCCAGCAGTCCCGCGCGGCCAACTCCATGGGCTACTGGAACTGGTTCCAGCCCACCGACCAGCAGCGGGACGCGGGCGAGCCGTCGTTGATCGCCGGCATCACCCGCGACGTGCTGCGCGACCACGCCGTCGACGACGACCGCGTCTACGTCGCCGGGCTCTCCGCCGGGGGCGCCATGGCAGCGGTGATGGCCGCCACCTATCCCGACCTCTACGCCGCGGCGGGTGTGCACTCCGGCATCGCGTACGGCGTCGCCAGCGACCTGCCCTCCGCGTTCGCCGTGATGCGCTCCGGGGGGACGCTGCCTCGGCGGCAGTCGCTGGAGGCCATCCCGATGATCGTGTTCCACGGGGACCAGGACACCACCGTGAGTCCGGTCAACGCCGACCGGCTCGTCGAGTCCGGCCTGCCGCGCGGCCGATCGGCGCGCGCCGGCCAGGCCTCGCGGCACGAGGCCGACGGGAACGGCGGGCACGCCTACACGCGCACGGCCTATTCCGACGGTCGCGGCGGCGTCGCGCTGGAGCGGTGGCTGGTGCACGGCGCCGGCCACGCCTGGTCGGGTGGCAGCCCGCAGGGTTCCTACACCGACCCTCAGGGCCCCGACGCGTCCGCGGAGCTGGTGCGCTTCTTCCGGGAGCACCCGCGGGGCCGCCACTCCTGACTCGCCCCGACGATCCCGCCCCCGACGACTCCCCGTCGGCCACCGGGCAGCGTCAGCGGTCGAAGTCGACCGTCACCCGCTCGCTCACCGGATGGGCCTGGCAGGTCAGCACGAAGCCGCGGGCGAGCTCCTCGGACTCGAGGGCGTAGTTCGCGTCCATCTCCACCTCGCCCTGCACCACCTGAGCCCGGCAGGTGCCGCACACCCCGTTCTTGCAGGCGTACGGGGCGTCGGGGCGCACCCGCAGGGTCGCGTCGAGCACCGACGCGCCGTCGCGGGGGAGCGGGAAGGAGTGGGAGCGGCCGTCGAGCACGACGGTGACCGCCGAGCCGGTCGCCGTCGCGGCGTCCGGGGCGGGGGCGGCCCGGCGGGCCCCGGCGCTCGGGGGGCTGACGTGGAAGAGCTCGCGGTGCACGTGCGCGGGATCGGCCCCGCGCTCCAGCAGGACCCCGCGGGCGGCGTCGGTCATCGGCAGCGGACCGCACAGGAACCACTCGTCGACCTCGTCGACGGGCACGAGGGTGTCGAGGATGCGCGCCAGCCGCGCCGCGTCGAGCCGGCCGGAGAGGATCTCGACCTCGACCGGCTCCTCGTCGAGCACGTGGACGAGCTCGAAGCGCTCGGAATAGCGGTTCTTCAGGTCCTCGAGCTCCTCGAGGAACATGATGCTCCCCGTCGTCCGGTTGACGTAGAGGAGCACCGCGGTGCTGTCCTGCTCGACTTCCAGCGCGGTGCTGAGGATCGACAGCACCGGGGTGATGCCCGAGCCGGCCGCGATCGCGGCGTACCGCTTCGCCTGCCCGGGGTCCATCGGCGTGGCGAAGCTGCCGGTGGGGGTCATGACGTCGACGACGTCGCCGGCGTGCAGCCGCTCGGCGGCGTACGTCGAGAAGGTGCCGTCGGGGATGCGCTTGACGGCGATGCGCAGCGGGCCGCTCGTGGCCGGGGCGCACACCGAGTAGCTGCGGCGGATGTCGTCGCCGAGCGCCGGGGAGCGTACGGACAGGTGCTGCCCGGGGAGGAAGCGGAACTCCTCGCGCAGCTCCTCGGGGACCTCGAAGGTGATCGCGACGGCGTCGTCGGTGAGCCGGTCGACGGCGGCGACGCGCAGCGGGTGGAAGACCGCGTGGCGGCTGGGTGAGGGCACGGTTCAGATGGCCTTGAAGGAGTCGAAGGGCTCGGAGCAGGCGCGGCACACCCACAGCGACTTGCACGGCGTCGAGCCGAAGCGGCTGGCCTCGCGGGTGTCGCCGGAGCCGCACTGCGGGCAGCGCACCGACAGCGTCAACGCGACGGTGCCGCCCGAGCCGGCGGGCCCGGGCGGCGCGATGCCGTATCGCCGCAGCTTGCGCCGGCCCTCCTCGCTCATCCAGTCGGTCGTCCACGCGGGCACGAGGACGGTACGGACGGAGGCGCGCGCCACTCCGGCGGAGCGCAGGGCGGCCTCGACGTCGCCGGCGATGACCGTGGTCGCCGGGCAGCCGGTGTAGGTCGGGGTGAGGTCGACCTCGACGCCGCCGTCGGGGGCGACGCGCAGGTCGCGGACGATGCCGAGGTCGTCGAGGGTGAGCACCGGAATCTCGGGGTCGGGCACGGCGCCGGCCAGGGCGCGCAGCTCGGCGACGTCGAGCTCGCTCACCAGGTCGCTCCCGGATGCGAGCGGTGCAGGTGCTGCATCTCGGCGAGCAGGTGCCCGAGGTGCTCGCTGTGCAGCCCCGCCCGGCCGCCGCGGGAGCGCCAGCGCGGCTGCGGCCGGGTCATCGTCGCCTCGGCGAGCACCCCGTCGACGTACGTGGACCAGGCCGGTCGCAGCGACGGCGGCTCGACCGCCACGCCGGGCAGCCCGGCCGCCACGTCGTCGGCGTCGAACAGCTCCTCGATGTAGGGCCAGACCCGGTCGAGCCCGGCCTGCATGCGCGCGTGCGACTCCTCGGTGCCGTCGCCGAGGCGCAGGACCCACTGGCTCGCGTGGTCGCGGTGGTAGGCGACCTCTTTGACGGCCTTGCCCGCGAGCCCGGCGAGCGTGTCGTCGGACGACTCGAGCAGGGCCGCGTACAGCTCGTACTGGTAGGCGGAGAACGCGAGCTGACGCGCCATCGTCACCGCGAAGTCCCTGTTGGGGATCTCAACCAGGTGCACGTTGCGGAAGTCGCGGTCGTCGCGCAGGTAGGCCAGGTCGTCCTCGTCGCGACCGGCGCCCTCGACTCCCCCGGCGTGGGCGAGCAGGGTCCGGGCCTGGCCGAGCAGGTCGAGGGCGAGGTTGCCGATCGCGACGTCCTCCTCGATCTGCGGCGCGCGCGTGACCCACTCGCCGAGCCGCTGCGCGAGGACGAGCGCGTCGTCTCCCAGGCCGAGGGCGTACGCGGCCAGCGGCGGCAGCGTCGTCGGCGACGCGAGCGAGCTCACAGGTGCGACACCCCCTCGGGAATGTCGTAGAACGTCGGGTGCCGGTAGGCCTTGTCGAGGGCGGGCTCGAAGAACGGGTCCTTCTCGTCGGGACTGGAGGCGGCGATGTCGGCGGAGCGCACCACCCAGATCGACACGCCCTCGCCCCGGCGGGTGTAGACGTCGCGAGCGTTGCGCAGGGCCATCGCGGCGTCGGGGGCGTGCAGGCTGCCGACGTGCTGGTGCGACAGGCCCCGACGGGCGCGGACGAACACCTCGAACAACGGCCAGCCGCGGCGCCCGCCCGCAGCCGGGGTTGTCGCCGGCACGCCCTCGGTCGGCACCGCGCCGTGCCCGCCGGCAGCGGTGAAGTCGGCCCCGCTCACGCGGCCGCTCCTGTACGCGTCGCCCGCTTCGCCGCGTAGGCCTCGGCGGCCTCGCGCACCCAGGCGCCGTCCTCGTGCGCGCTGCGGCGGCGCTCCATGCGCTGGGCGTTGCAGGGCCCGTCGCCCTTGACCACCCGCGTCAGCTCGTCGAAGTCGGGGGTGCCGAAGTCGTAGCGCCCGCGCTCCTCGTTCCAGCGCAGGTCGGGGTCGGGCAGCGTGAGCCCGAGCACCTCGGCCTGCGGCACCGTCATGTCGACGAAGCGCTGGCGCAGCTCGTCGTTGCCGAAGCGCTTGATGCCCCAGGCGGTCGACTGGGTGGAGTGCGACGACGCCTCGTCGGGCGGGCCGAACATCATCAGCGCCGGCCACCAGAAGCGGTCGACAGCGTCCTGCGCCATCGCCTGCTGCGCGGGCGTGCCGTGCGAGAGCGTGTGCAGGATCTCGAAGCCCTGCCGCTGGTGGAACGACTCCTCCTTGCAGATGCGCACCATCGCGCGGGCGTAGGGGCCGTACGAGCAGCGGCACAGCGGCACCTGGTTCATGATCGCGGCGCCGTCGACGAGCCAGCCGATGGCGCCCATGTCGGCCCAGGTGAGCGTCGGGTAGTTGAAGATGCTGGAGTACTTCTGCTTGCCCGTGTGCAGCAGGTCGAGCAGGTCCTCGCGGTCGGCTCCGAGGGTCTC
>JALYMT010000321.1 GCA_030773555.1 Actinomycetota bacterium
GGCCGGCGCGCAGCGCGTCGGCCTGGCGCCCGGCCGCGCACAGCTCGGCCGACAGGGACTCCAGGGCGTGCAGCCGGGTCTGGCGGTAGCTCTCCTGCTCGACGAGCAGCCAGTCCTCGCACCAGTCCGGCAGCAGGTCCTCGGTGAACGCGGCGGTAGCCCCGCCCGGGTCAGCGGTCCCGTCAGGGGTGTGGGCTCGGGCCTGCTCCTCACGCACCCACAGATCGACGGCCACCTCGGGTGCGAGCGCCAGCGAGGTGGCCGTGCTGCTGACCAGGCCGTGGCCCCGGGGGCGCGGCAGGCGCCACAGCGTGGAGCGCAGGCTGGAGGCCGCGTGGCGGGGGGCGGCGTCGGGCCAGAGCCGCTGGGCCATCGACGAGCGGCGGACCGGCCGTGCCCGGCAGGCGACGGCGAGAAAGGCGAGCAGGCGCTGGGCCGACGCGCCCAGGTCGACGCGGTCGCCTCGCAGGTGAGCTCGAAGGCACCGAGCAGGGACAACTGCGGGCCCGAGGGCGACCCGCGCGCACCGGGGATCGAGGCGGTCGACGGTGCCATGGACGTCCCCTCGCCGGCAGGTCGCAGGTGCGGACCTGGTGGGGATGCCCGTCCTCGCACCCGGGCATGCCGGCCGGTCCGCGGCGCGTCACGGCCGCGTGACGCCGCAGTCACATAGCTGGTCACGGCGGGGACACGGCGCACGGGAACGGTGAGCCCGTCGCGCCCCCACGTCGCGACCGAGAGGACGACATGTTCCGCCACACCAAGCAGCTGCAGTTCGAGGCCAAGCCCGACCGACCCGACGCGCTCTACGCGATGAAGTTCCAGGAGATCCTCGGCGGCCAGTTCGGCGAGATGACCGTGATGATGCAGTACCTGTTCCAAGGCTGGAACTGCCGGATGCCCGGCAAGTACAAGGACATGCTGATGGACATCGGCACCGAGGAGATCGGGCACGTCGAGATGCTCGCGACGATGCTCGCCCGACTGCTGGAGGGCGCGCCCGCGGAGGTCCAGGCCTCGTCGGTGGCCGCCAACCCCGCCCTCGCCGCGGTAGTCGGCGGGATGAACCCGCAGCAGGCGATCGTGGCCGGTGGCGGCGCGATCCCCACCAACAGCCAGGGCGTGCCGTGGAACGCCGGTTACATCGTCGCGAGCGGCAATCTGCTCGCCGACTTCCGCTCCAACGTGTCGGCGGAGGCGCAGAGCCGCCTGCAGACCAGCCGGCTCTACAACATGACCGACGACTCCGGCGTCAGGGCCATGCTGAAGTTCAACCTGGCCCGCGACACCTACCACCAGCAGCAGTGGCTCCTCGCCATCGAGCAGCTGAAGGAGGACGGTCTCGCCGACGAGATCGAGCACTCCAACGCCGAGGAGGAGGACGCGGAGCAGTCACGCACGTTCTGGGACCTGTCGGAGGGCACCGAGTCCGCGCAGGGCAGGTGGGCGACCGGCCAGACCATCGACGGCCAGCAGATCATCCACCTGCCCGACGCGCAGCCGCTCGGCGACGTGCCCGTGCTGCCCGCCCCCGACCCGCAGCTGTTCGTCACCTACGACGGCAGCCAGGGCCCCGGCAAGCCGGGCGGGCACCGCCGCGGGCGCCACGACACAGGGCGTCGTCCACGTGGCCGAGAAGGTCCAGGACGCCCTCACCTGAGCCGAGCCGGAGCAGCCGTCCGGGTCATCGCGCCCCACCTGGACGGCTGCGGCCGCCTCGCCAGGAGCGCCCCGCACACCCCGAAGGTCAGCGGGGTGACATGGCCACCGCCCCCAGGCCGCCGGGCAGTCCCTCGAGGGCGGCGACGGCGTCCTCGGTACGGGTGAACCGGGCCAGCACGTAGTGGCCGTTGCGCCTTGGCTCGAACGCGACCAGCGTCACGTCGCCCGCCAGGTCCTCGACGTGCACCTGGCTGCAGAGTGCGAGGTTGACCAGCTGCCCATCCGTACTGTGCACCCAGGTGCCTGTCACATCGTTTCCCTACCCCTCGCCGCTGGACGCGTGTGGGCTGAACGGGCGGCAGGCGGTGCAACCGGTGCCGGGGCGTGGACACGTTGCGGTAGGCAGAGCCGGTGGGGGCCGACGGGCACGTGCGCGACCAAGCGGAACTTCAGCGGCGGGCCTCCCGCCGTCACGTCCTGCTCGGCCTCGCCGCCGTGGCCGCCACGCTGGCAGCGGCCGCGGTCGCTGGTGCCATCACCGGCCTGCGCGCGCCCGACCCCGATCCTGGGCGTGGCGCCGGCTCGTGGCTGCTCTTCACCGTGCTGGTGCTGCTGCCCGTCGCGTTGATCCTCGTGATGCTGCGCCTGCAGCAGCGGGAGCGGTTCTCCTGGCTGCCGGGTCCGGGACCACTGCTCGGCGCCGACCGGACCACGCGCCGACGGGTCGGGCGGGCCGTGCGTCGAGGTGACCTGCCGGTCGAGGAGCTCGAGCGCGCCCTGGTGTTGGACACGCTCGGCGTACGGTTGCTCTTCGCTGGTCGCGGGTCGTGCTCGCCCTCACCGCCGTGGCTCAGGGGCTGAACTCGCTGGTGCAGGATCCCGGGTTCCTCCGAGGGATCTTCGCGGTGAACGCTGTGCTGCTCGCCGTCGGCGCGGTCCAACAGTCCGTTCTGCTGCGTGGTGCCCGGCGGATCCTCGCCTCGGCGGCTGCTGGCGCCCGGCCGAGCCCTGACGACCAGGCCGGCTGAGCGGTGGTCAGGATGAACCGGGGAACCATGGAGCCAGCAGAAGCCAGGAAGCTCCTGTCTCTAGCCCTGCTCCTCGCGCTGGCGCTGGCCCTGGGCGTGGCCCTGGGCGTGCCTACGAGTTGGTCCTGAGGGGACGCGCGTCTCTGGCGCTGTCCCTGGTCTTCCTGGTTGTGGTCAACGCTTGGTTCACGTCGCGATTCCGCAGCCACTCGCTGCGCCTGCTGCGCGCTCTCCTGTGAAGACGCCCCCAGCTCCGAGGCGGACGACGTGAACTCGTTGCTCGTGACCAGAGTGCCGGTGGTGCGCTGCAGCGAGCTCGCCGACGTCCGCACCCGGATCAGCGCCGCGCCGATCGCTGGCACCGCCGGAGCGAGGTCGGCCGCCTGCGCCAGCGCGCGGAGCCCCGTGAGGTCCCCGCTGGCGGCTGCTGCCGCAACCGCCCCGACGACGCGCAACGGCCGGACGACCCGCCGGTAGAGCACGACGAGCAGCAGCCCCGCGAGCAGGACAGCGGCAGCCGCGCCCGCCCGCAGGAACGGGTGCGCCTGCCCGGTCAGCGTCGAGCACGACACCGCCGCGGTGACCACGAGCAGGAGCCAAGCCGGGGTCGTGACCAGGACCGCGCTCCGCCCAGCGGCAGCAGCATCGGACGCGTCTTCTCCGTTGGTGATCGGCCCCACCGCCGCCCTGACCGGGACGATCGGGTCGTGCTCCGGGGTCACCTCATTCCTGTCGGCGCTGGCAACCTCGCCTTTGGACGAGCCGTGACGAGCGCGAGCTCCGTACGGAGGTGCGCACGCAAGGCCGGTCGCGGGGATGTTCGAGGTCGACGTCCAGCCCCTGGCTGCCGGCGGGCTGCGCCGGGAAGTCGCCCCGATCGATCCGATAGCGTGGGCGGCGCCCTGCTGCCCGGGCGTGCCCTCGCCCACCCATCGCTTCGACCGCTGCCGCCGAGCCGGCCCCACCTACGCTGGCAGCGTGCCCGAAGTCCACCCCCGTGAGCCGCTGGTCGTCCGGTCGGTCCCCGTGGACGACCCGGGTGACCTGGTCGGACTCCTGCCCGCCGAGGGCGCGGCGGTGTGGGTGCGGCGGGGCGAGGGCCTGGTCGGCTGGGGCGAGGCGTCCCGCGCGGAATTTCCCGGGCCTACCCGCTTCGCTGACGCCGCTGCCTGGTGGCGGGCGTTCTGCGCCGGCCTGCGGGTCGAGGACGAGGTGGGCCGGCCGGGCTCCGGTCCCGTCGCGTTCGGCAGCTTCGCCTTCGATGACGACCAGGACGGCGACCGTGCAGGTCGCTCCGTGCTCCTGGTGCCTCGCGTGGTCGTCGGGCGACGCGGCGGGCGCGCCTGGCGCACGACCGTGGGCGAGCCGCTGCCCGCGCCCGCCCTGACCCCCGTACGCGCCCCGGTCGGCGTCACCTATGGCGAGGGGGTGCTCTCGGCGGTGGCGTACGAGAAGATCGTGGCCGAGGCGGTCGAGCGGATCGGCCGCGGCGAGCTGGAGAAGGTCGTGCTGGCGCGCGACCTGGTCGCCACCGCCGCCGACCCCCTGGACCTGCGCTCGCCGCTGGCGCGGCTGGCCGCCGCCTATCCGAGCTGCTGGACGTTCGCCGTCGAGGGCCTGCTGGGCGCCACTCCCGAGCTGCTCGCCCGCCGCGAGCACGGGCTGGTGACCTCGCGCGTGCTGGCCGGCACGATCCGGCGTACGGGCGACGACGAGCGCGACCTCATCCTGGCCGCGTCGCTGGCCCGCTCGAGCAAGGATCTCGAGGAGCACGAGTACGCCGTGCGTTCCGTCGCCGAGGCACTCGCCCCGCACTGCACGGCGATGAACGTGCCCGAGTCGCCCTTCGTGCTGCACCTACCCAACGTCATGCACCTGGCCACCGACGTGGCCGGCGTGCTCGCCCACGGCACCGACTCGCTCGAGCTCGCGGCGGCGCTGCACCCCAGCGCCGCGGTGTGCGGCACCCCGACGGCGGTGGCTCGGGCGCTGATCCGGGAGCTCGAGGGGATGGACCGCGGCCGGTTCGCCGGTCCCGTCGGCTGGACCGGCGCCGAGGGAGACGGCGAGTGGGGCCTTGCGCTGCGCTGCGGGCACGTCGACCCGGACGACGGGCGGCGCGTACGTCTGCTGGCCGGGTGCGGCATCGTCGCCGGCTCCGACCCCGAGGCCGAGTTGGCCGAGACGCAGGCGAAGTTCGTCCCCATGCGCGACGCCCTCGACGGCTGAGTTCGGCGGCCGGTTTCAGAAGGAGCGGTTGACGGCCGCATTCCAGGTTTCCTCGCCCACCCATCCGTCCACCTGCAGGCCGTAGGAGCGCTGGAAGTCACTGACGGCCGAGCGGGTCTGCGGCCCGTAGTGCCCGTCGGGCGCCAGGTTGTATCCCCAGTCGTTCAGGCTCCGCTGCACGAGCTCCACGTCCGGCCGGTAATCCTTGCGGTGCCGCGTACTCAACGGTGTTCCCGGCCAGTAGGCCCACGACGGCGGAGGCGGCGGCGTGGCCTGCGGCCTCTTCGTGACCGTGACGGGCGGCCCCTGCACGATGATCTTCGTCTGCACGGGGGCGGGCGTGGCGGGCATCGGCGCCGCTGGACCGTCACGGCTGGTGGCGGTGCTGCCGGCACGTTGATCTCGGCGGTGGACTGGCGCAGGCCCCGGCCAGTACGACAGCAGCCGCGATCGTGCTCATGCGCACCAGGTTCATGACCGTTCCCCCCGTTGCGGTTGGAGCACGCACCCTAAAACGTGCAGTCTCCCGTTGGCTACGGCCTGCTGCTGGTACGTCCGCCTGATCGATCATGTAGGGCTCAGGTCACCGCAGCGGGCTGGAGGAGCTCGGCGAAGCGCGCCAACGGCACGGGTGGCGAGTGCAGGAAGCCTTGGGCGTAGCGGCAGCCGATGCTGCGCCAACCGGTCCTCCTGATCGGCCCGTTCCACCCCTTCGGCGACCGTGGTGAGCTCGAGCGCGGCACCGAGTGCGATGACGGCCGCGGTGAGGGCGGACTCGTCGGGGAGCCCGGCGACGAAGCTCCGGTCGATCTTGAGGACGTTGATCGGGAAGTGCGCGAGGTAGGCGAGGGAGGAGTAGCCGACGCCGAAGTCGTCCACGGCGATCGAGACCCCGAGATCTCGTAGGGCGGGGAGATCGGCGCGGGCAGAGCCGATGACGTTCATCAGGGTGCTCTCCGTGATCTCGAGGCACAGCGCCTCGGGAGGCAGCTCGGTCGCCGTGAGGGCCTCGCGCAGTTCCTCGGCGAAGGCGCGTCTGCCGAGCTGACGGGGCGCCACGTTCAACGCCATCGTCAGGGCGTCTCCCGGATGCTCGGCCCGCAGCGCCACGGCGTCGAGGCAGGTCCGTCGGAGGACCCACGAGCCGAGCGCGAGGATCAGGTTGCTCTCCTCCGCGATCGGCAGAAGGGCGTCCGGTTGCAGCAGGCCGAGATCCGGGTGCTGCCATCGGATGAGCGCCTCCGCGCCGACGATCCGTCGGCTCGCGAGCTCGACGATCGGCTGGTAGTGCACGACGAGCTGCTCGTCCGGGGAGGCCAGGACCTGACGTAGCTGCGTCTCCAGCCGCAGGCTGTCGAGCGCACTGATTCGCAGCACCTCGTCGTAGAGCTCGTAGCGGTCACGCCCGCGCTCCTTGGCGCGATACATCGCCGTGTCCGCGTGCTGGAGCAGCGACTGCGTCCCCGAGGACGCACCCCGGTCGCTGCGGGTGACCCCGATGCTGGCCGTGATGGTGACGTCGACGTCGTCCACGACGATTGGTTGCGCGAGGCTGTCCTGCAGCCGCTTGACGAGGGTGGAGGTCTGCTCGAGCCCCTCGAGGTCGTCGCAGAGGACGACGAACTCGTCGCCGCCCCAGCACGCGACGGTGTCGGCCGGGCGTACGGCGGTGGCGAGGCGCCGGCCCGCCGCCACGATCACCCGGTCGCCAGCGGCGTGACCGAGGCTGTCGTTGACCGTCTTGAGCCGGTCCAGGTTCACGAAGAGGACGGTCACCGCAGGTTAACGCGGTGAGCGCGTGGGCGTCCTGCCGAGCCGCTCGCGGCCGTCAGGAACCGACGACAGCGGCGCGCACCGCCTCGCGGACCCGGGCGTGCAGATCGCGGGCGGCCCGTCGGTCGGTCCTGACCTCGAGCACCCGGATGCCGGGGGCAGGGGCGAGCGCCGTACGGAGGTCGTCCTCGGTACCGACCAGGAGGTGCGCGGTGCGGGTCGCCGCGCACAGGGCGGCGAGGTCGACCCCGGTGGGGGTGCCGAAGACGCGCTCGAAGGCGCCGGCGTGCTCGGGCGCCCCCTGCTCGAGCAGGGTGAAGATGCCGCCCCCGTCGTCGTTGACCACGACGACGGTGAGGTCGGGCCGTGGCTCGCCGGGCCCGAGCACCAGCCCGTTCGCGTCGTGCAGCAGAGTCAGGTCGCCCATGAGCGTGTAGGCGGGGTGGTGCTGCCCGTGACGCTGCGAGGCGAGCGCGGCGCCGACCGCCGTCGACACCGTGCCGTCGATGCCGGCCACGCCGCGGTTGGCGAGCACGCGCACGGGCTGCTCCCAGGGGGCTGCGGCGAGGTCGAGGTCGCGGACCGGGCTCGAGGAGCCGGCGACGAGCAGGGCTCCGCGGGGCAGGGC
>JALYMT010000322.1 GCA_030773555.1 Actinomycetota bacterium
CGATGGCGGCGCACGTCGCCCTCGGCCTGTCCGACGTCCGGTTCCGCGGGGCGACCCCGGCGGTCGCGGCGGCGTTCGACGCGTGGCGGGCGCGGATGCTCGACCTCGGCGCCACCGTGGCCCTGCGCGACCGGCCGGTCGAGCTCGACGACGCCGTCGACCCGCTGGGGCCGCCGCCGTCGGCCCTGCCGTTGCTGCGCTCGCTCGCCTCGCAGCTCGACCCCAACCGCAGGCTCGCTCCCGGGCGCTTCGGCGCCTGGTACTGATGCCGCCCACCTCAGGAGGAAGTCGATGACCCAGGCCCCTGTCGGCCCAGGCGCCCGTGCCGGCGACCGGGCCGAGGACAACCAGCGGGTGCAGGTCGAGGGCCCGGGCACCGGCGTGTTCGACGCCCACCACCCGCCGTCCGACGAGCGCATCTCCGACTGCGTGCACTGCGGGTTCTGCCTGCCGACGTGCCCCACGTACGCGCTGTGGGGCGAGGAGATGGACTCGCCACGGGGCCGCATCTACCTGATGAAGGTCGGCAAGGAAGGTGCCGTCCCGATGGACGACACCTACGTGCAGCACTTCGACGCCTGCCTGGGCTGCATGGCGTGCGTCACGGCCTGCCCGTCGGGAGTGAAGTACGACGAGCTGATCGAGGCGGTGCGCCCGCAGATTGAGCGCAACCACACCCGGCGCCTCGACGACCGGGCCTTCCGCGGCCTGATCTTCTCGCTCTTCCCGTATCCCAGCCGGCTGCGTCCCGCAGCCGCGCTCGGTGCGATCTACCAGCGTGCCGGGGGCGCCGCGCTGATGGAGCGGTCGGGGCTGCGCAAGCTGCTGCCCCGCCGGCTGCAGGCGATGGAGGCGCTGATGCCGCCGGTGCGGCTGCGCGACGTCGGCCGGCGGCTGCCCGAGTTCACCCCCGCGCGCGGCACCCCCCGCCGGCGGGTCGGCCTGCTCACCGGCTGCGTGCAGCGCGTCTTCTTCTCCGACGTCAACGAGGCGACCCGGCGGGTGCTCAAGGCCGAGGGTTGCGACGTCGTCGCGCCGCGGTCCCAGCGCTGCTGCGGCGCACTGAGCGAGCACGCGGGCCGCGAGAGCGAGGCGCTCGAGCGCGCCCGCGGAATCATCGACACCTTTGAGAAGTACGACCTCGACGCCGTCGTCGTCAACGTCGCCGGCTGCGGCTCGACGATGAAGGAGTACGGCCGACTGCTGCGGGACGACCCGGCGTACGCCGAGCGGGCCGCCGCCTTCTCGGCGAGGGTGCGCGACGTGTCGGAGCTGCTCGCCGAGCTGGAGCCGATCGCGCCGCGCCACCCGATCGAGGCGCGCGTCGCCTACCACGACGCCTGTCACCTGGGCCACGGGCAGGGTGTCCGGGCGCAGCCGCGCGCGGTGCTGGGCGCCGTGCCGGGCATGCAGGTCACCGACATCCCCGAGGCCGAGATCTGCTGCGGCTCGGCGGGCATCTACAACCTGGTGAATCCCGAGCCCGCCGAGGAGCTCGGTCGACGCAAGGTCGCCAACGTGCAGGCGGTGCAGCCCGACGCGCTCGCCACGGCGAACCCCGGCTGCCTGCTGCAGATCCGCCGCTACCTGCAGGATGAGGCGGACTCCGACCTGCCCATGTTCCACCCGGTCGAGCTCGTCGACGCCTCCATCCGCGGCATCGACCCCATTGCCGCCGCCCGCGAGAACGCGGTCCGGGGCGAAGGCGGCCGCTCGTCGACGGCCCGTTGGCGCCGCGGCCTGCGCCGCCCCCGCTACGACGCCCGCTCCTCCGAGCCCGGCCGTTTCTGATCGGCCTGCAGCGAGGATGCGCGTCGTCGTGGCGCCGGACAAGTTCAAGGGCAGCCTGACCGCCGCGGCGGCCGCTGAGGCGATCGGAGCGGGCCTGCGCTCCGCGCGCCCCGACCTCGACGTGGTGTTGGCCCCCGTCGCCGACGGCGGGGACGGCACGGTCGACGCCGCAGTCGCTGCCGGCTACCAGCGCGTGGCGGTGACGGTGACGGGCCCGACGGGGAAACCGGTGCCTGCCACCTTCGCCCGCTCCGCGGAGACGGCGGTGGTGGAGATGGCCGCGGCCTCCGGCCTGCGCTGCCTGCCGGGCGGCCGCCCCGCCCCGCTCACCGCTACCACGCACGGCACCGGGGGGCTGATCCGCGCCGCCCTCGACGGCGGTGCACGACGGCTGGTGCTGGGTCTCGGGGGCAGCGCGACCACCGACGGCGGCACCGGCATGGCCGCCGCGCTCGGGGCCCGCTTCCTCGACGCGACCGGCGCCGACCTGCCGCCGGGCGGGGCGGCCCTGCGCGAGCTGGACCACCTCGACCTGACCGGGCTCGATCCCCGGCTGGGGACGGTCGAGATCGTCGTGGCGAGCGACGTGCAGAATCCGCTCACCGGGCCCGCCGGGGCCGCCGCTGTCTACGCCCCGCAGAAGGGCGCCTCGGCGGCTGACGTCGAGCGGCTCGAGCAGGGGCTGTGCCGGCTCGCCGCGGTCGTCGTCGACGAGCTCGGCATCGACCTGAGCTCGATGCCCGGCGCGGGCGCCGCCGGCGGCACCGGGGGAGCCGCCGTGGCCTTTCTGGGCGCCCGCCTCGTCTCGGGCATCGACCTGCTGCTCGACCTCGTGCGCTTTCCCGCCGCCGTGCAGGGCGCCTCCCTGGTGGTGACCGGCGAGGGCTCCCTGGACTCGCAGACCCTCTCGGGCAAGGCCCCGGCCGGGGTCGCCCGGGCGGCGGCTCGGGCCGGCGTGCCCGTCGTCGCCCTGGTGGGCCGCTGCGAGCTCACTCCCGACGAGGTGGCCGCCAGCGGCTTCGGGGGGGTGCACGCCCTGTCCGAGCTCGAGCCGGACAGCGAGCGCAGCATGCGCGACGCCGGCCGCCTGCTGCGCCAGCTGGCCGCCCGCCTGGGAGCCGGCGACCCCTCGCATCCCGGCGTCCTCGCAGCCCGACCCGCATCCGGCCAGACCTAGGAGCCCCATGTTCCGACAAGACCTCGACCCCGTGTCCAACAGCCTGATGGCGTCGGCGCTGATCGGGCTGCTGCCGCTGTTGACGATCTTCGTGCTGCTCGGCGTGCTGCGCCTCAAGGCGCACTGGGCCGGGCTCGCCTCGCTGGGCGTGGCCATCCTGGTCGCGATCACAGCGTTCCGGATGCCGGTCGACCTCGCGCTGCTCTCCGCCAGCGAGGGTGCCGTCTTCGGACTGTTCCCGATCATGTGGATCGTCTTCAACGCGCTGTGGGTCTACCAGCTCACCGTCGTCAGCGGCCGGTTCGAGGACCTGCGAGCGTCGTTCAGCCTGGTCTCCGACGACCCCCGGATCATGGCGATCCTCATCGCGTTCTGCTTCGGCGGCCTGCTGGAGGCGCTGGCCGGCTTCGGCGCACCGGTGGCGATCACCGGCGTCATGCTGATGGCGCTCGGCTTCTCGGCCTTCAAGGCCGCGACGGTCGTGCTGCTCGCCAACACCGCCCCGGTGGCGTACGGCGCGATCGCGACCCCGATCCTGACCGCGGGCACCCTCACCCGCATCCCGTACGAGGACATCGGTGCCGTCGTCGGGCGCCAGACCCCAGTCCTCGCCCTGTTCGTCCCACTCATGCTGGTGGGCATGGTCGACGGCAAGCGCGGGATCCGCCAGACCTGGCCGGCCGCCGTGGTCTGCGGGGTCACGTTCGGGGTCGCTCAGTTCGTCAGCTCCAACTACATCTCCGTCGAGCTCACCGACATCATCGCCGCACTGTTCGCGATCGCCGCGGTCGTCGCCTTCCTCCGGGTGTGGCACCCGGCGGGCACCGCCGAGGCGCTCGCCGACCTGCGGGCCGAGACGGCGCGCGACAGCGGCGGTGCTGCCGGGGCCGGTACTGCTAATGGCAGCCCCGTCGGGGCGCGCAGCGCGTACGGCGGCGGCGGGGTGGGCTCCGGCGACGGCGGCAGCACGGTCGTCGACGCGCCCGCCGCCAACCGCGAACTCACGACCGGGCGCATCGGCATGGCGCTGCTGCCCTACGCCGTCATCATCGCGGTGTTCTCCGTCGCCCGGCTGGTGGGGCCGGTGCGCCGGGTCATCGCCGGCACCGACCAGCAGATCGACTGGCCGGGGCTCTACGGCCAGGTGCTGACGGTCGCGGGCGCGCCGCAGGCGTCGGCGCGGTACAACTTCCAGTGGCTGTCCTCGCCCGGGTCACTACTGCTGATCTGCGGCGTCCTCATCACGGTGATCTACCGGATCAAGCCGGGGACGGCCGCACGGGAGTACGTCACGACCGCCTACAAGCTGCGCTTCGCGTTCCTCACCGTCGCCTCGGTGCTCGCGCTGGCGTACGTGATGAACCAGTCGGGGCAGACGCTGACGATCGGCAACTGGATCGCGGCCACCGGTGCGATCTTCGCGCTGTTCTCGCCGATCCTCGGCTGGCTGGGCACGGCGGTGACCGGGTCGGACACGTCGGCGAACGCCCTGTTCGCCACGTTGCAGCAGAGCGCCGCGCAGCGCGCCGGCCTCGACCCGACCCTGCTCGTGGCCGCCAACACCTCCGGGGGCGTGGTCGGCAAGATGATCAGCCCGCAGAACCTCACCATCGCCGCGACCGCGGTCGGCATCCTGGGCCGTGAGGGCGACCTGTTCCGCTACCTGATCAAGTGGAGCCTCGCCCTGATCGCGTTCCTGTGCGTGCTCGTCTACCTGCAGTCCACCCCGGTCCTCGGCTGGATGCTGTAGCCGTGCGGGTCGCGCTGTTCGTCACCTGCTTCAACGACACGCTCTTCCCCCAGACGGGGCAGGCGGTCGTCCGGGTGCTGGAGCGCCTCGGGCACCGGGTCGAGGATCTGCGGGTCGACTTCCCGATGGCGCAGACCTGCTGCGGGCAGATGCACGGCAACACCGGCTACGCCGACGAGGCGCTGCCGCTCGCCCGGCGGTGGGTGGAGGTCTTCGCCGGCTACGACGCCGTCGTCACCCCCTCGGCGTCGTGCGCGGGCACGGTCCGCGACTACTACCCCCGGCTGGCGGCCCGGGCGGGCGACGCCGCGCTGGCCCGGACGGTCGCCGACGTCCGGCCCCGGGTGCACGAGTTCACGGAGTTCCTCGTCGACGTGCTCGGGGTCGAGGACGTGGGTGCGTACTTCCCGCACCGGGTGACCTACCACCCGACCTGCCACTCCCTGCGGGTGCTGCACCTCGGGGACCGGCCGCAGCGGCTGCTGGGTGCGGTCAAGGGGCTGACTTTGGTCGACCTGCCCGCCGCCGAGGAGTGCTGCGGCTTCGGCGGCACGTTCGCCCTGAAGAACGCGGAGGTGTCGGTGGCCATGGGGAGCGACAAGACCCGCCACGTCCGGGGGACGGGGGCGGAGGTGCTGTGTGCGGTCGACAACTCCTGCCTGACCCACCTCGGGGGTCTGCTGTCGCGCGAGCGCTCCGGCATGCGGGTGGCGCACCTGGCCGAGATCCTCGCCTCGAGCGAGGAGGCGGCGTGACGGCCACCCCACCGCACGCTAGCGAGCAGCACGCGACCGACCGGCTTGGCCGGCCCGTCATCGGCGGCCCCGACCGGATGCGCCCCGCGCCGGTGGGCCGCAACCGCGGCGCCAGCAAGGTGTGGGTCGACCCGCCCGCCTTCCCCGACGCCGCCCGCTCGGCCGTGCGCGACAGCCAACTGCGGCACAACCTGGCCAAGGCCACCACGACCATCCGGGGCAAGCGGGCGCGGGTGGTGGAGGAGCTGCCCGACTGGCAGGAGCTGCGGGCCGCCGGTGCGGCGCTCAAGGACGAGGTGCTGCGCAACCTCGACCGCTACCTGCTGCAGGTCGAGGAGCAGGTGAGCGCCGCGGGCGGCCAGGTGCACTGGGCGCGCGACGCGGCCGAGGCCAACGCGATCGTCACCCGGCTGGTGCAGGAGGCCGGCGCGGACGAGGTCGTCAAGGTCAAGTCGATGGCCACCCAGGAGATCGAGCTCAACGAGGCGCTCGCCGAGGCGGGCATCGCAGCCTGGGAGACCGACCTCGCCGAGCTCATCGTGCAGCTCGGCCACGACCAGCCGTCGCACATCCTGGTCCCGGCGATCCACCGCAACCGTGCCGAGATCCGCGAGATCTTCCTTCGCGAGATGCCGGGTCTCGGCACCCCGCTCGGCCCCGACCTGGCCGACGACCCCCCTGCGCTGGCCGCCGCCGCCCGCCGCCACCTGCGCACGAAGTTCCTGTCCGCCAAGGTCGCGATCAGTGGCGCGAACTTCGCCGTCGCGGAGACCGGCACGCTCGTCGTCGTCGAGTCCGAGGGCAACGGCCGGATGTGCCTGACCCTCCCCGAGACGGTCATCACGGTGATGGGGATCGAGAAGCTCGTGCCCACATGGCGCGACCTCGAGGTCTTCCTCCAGCTGCTCCCCCGGTCGTCGACCGGTGAGCGGATGAACCCCTACACCTCCACGTGGGCCGGCGTCACGCCGGGCGACGGGCCGCAGGAGTTCCACCTTGTGCTGCTCGACAACGGCCGCACCGCGACGCTGGCTGACGAGTTCGGCCGCTCCGCGCTGCACTGCATCCGCTGCTCGGCGTGCCTCAACGTCTGCCCCGTCTACGAGCGAACCGGCGGACACACCTACGGCTCCGTCTATCCGGGGCCGATCGGGGCAGTGCTCTCCCCGCAGCTGACCGGGATCGAGGACAACCCATCCCTGCCGTACGCGTCGAGCCTGTGCGGCGCCTGCTTCGACGCCTGCCCCGTCAGGATCGACATCCCGCGGCTGCTCGTCTATCTGCGGGCCCGGCACGTCGAGGCGGAACGCGAGCACGCCACCCTGCCCACCCCGGAGGCGGTCGCGATGGCGGCGGCGTCGTGGACAATGGCCAGCCCGCGCAGGTGGGCGTGGGCCCAGCGGGCGAGCCGGCTCGGCC
>JALYMT010000323.1 GCA_030773555.1 Actinomycetota bacterium
GCGCTGTCGACGCCGCGCCCGGCCGCCCCGGCGATGCCCGCCAGGCTGAGCACCTCGGAGGGGTTGCCCCGGACCACCGTGGGCTGGTGCGTCAGCAGGTCGCCGGCCAACCGAGTGCGCGGCGCCAGTGCCCCGACCGCCACCGGGTCGAGGACCCACGGCGTGCCGGCGCCGGATGCTGCCGCGGCCGCCGCCCGCATGGCGGTCACCCGCTCCTGCGACAGCGTCCCGAGGTTGATCAGCAGCGCGTCGGCGACGGCGGCGAAGTCGGCGGACTCGTCGACGTTCTCCACCATGGCGGGTGAGGCCCCGACCGCGAGCAGCACATTGGCGGTGAAGCCAGCGACCACGATGTTGGTCATGCAGTGCACGAGCGGGGTGCGCTCCCGGAGGCGGTCGAGGATCGCGGCCACGTCGGTCGCGGAGACCGGGACGGGCGCGGGCACAACAGCTGTCGGCGTGGTGGTCATCGCCGTGACGTCCCTTCGCTAGCGTTACCTAGATCAGGTTCGACGGGTGTCCTCTCAGCCCCGGCACCCGGGGCACCCCGCGTCACTTCACCCACACCGTACCCCGCTGGTTCCCCCACTACGCGAGGGCAACGAGTAGTGATCAAGGGAGACCGGTGGACAGCGAGGAGGTAAGACCATCCGAGGCCTACCACTTCTGGCTACTTTTGGGCCAAGATGCAACTCCACCCAGTGTCAAGGCCGGCAACACTGAGGAGTGTGCGTGGAGGCTCCGGAGGTCTTCCTCAAAGAAGCTGTAGAAGCGGCGGCTGCTGGTCGTCCCGTCGAGCTTTCGGTCCGAGATCTGCTCGGCCACTGGAATCAGAAGCGCCGAGGCTACGTCATTGTCGCTGGCATCCAGTTCGACCTCACAGAGCACGGGCTGACCACCCATCCGCCCTTCACGGACGTCTGGATCGACGCACCCGTGTAGGTAGTGTTAATCCACAAGGCGGCCAGCGGGGCCGCAGTCGAACAACCGGCACTCAAAGCGGAGACGCCCACGCACCAGCTGGCCCTTCGCGTCGAGAGTTTGAAGTCTGCCAACACCGACGTCGCACATGTGGCGCCTACAGCCAGTCTGATCACCGCACAGAGCATCATGCTTCGGTACGACTACAGTCAGCTGGCCGTTCTTTCCGGATCACACACCTTGCGAGGTGCAGTCAGCTGGGAGTCGATTGCCAAGGCTCGCCTACTGGACGGCAACCCGTCTCTCGCTACATGCACGCAGCCGTCCGATCCGGTGGCAGCAGACGAAGATCTTTTGGGCCTCATCCCACGCATAACCGACCAGGGCTTCGTCTTCGTCCGCGATGCACAGGACAGACGAATCCGCGGCATCGTCACGCTTGCCGACGTCTCGCATGAGTTCAGCAGACTAGCGGGACCTTTCTTCCTACTAGGCGAGATTGAGCGGCGGCTGCGCCGTGTTGTCGACGGTCACTTCACAGCGGAAGAGCTGCGTACCGTTGCTTCCAGCACCAGCCGGCAGATCGAGTCAGCTGACGACTTGACGCTAGGCGAATACGTGCGGCTCTTGCAGCAGCCGGAAAGCTGGGAGCGTCTCCAATGGCCTTTGGACCGGTCGCAGTTCATTAAGGCCCTGGACGAGGTTCGAGAGGTGCGGAACGACGTGATGCATTTCAGCCCAGACCCTCTGGGTGACGAGGAGGTAGGCCGGATGTCCGCCTTTCTCAGGTGGCTTCGTTTGATGGACTCGTGACCCTTAGGACTGCACGCCGCGGCGGCCCCACCACACCCACCAGGCCATGCTCTGCACCACCAGCGCGAAGCCGAAGAGCAGGTCCTCCACCGGGGCGTACGCCACGCGCACCCCGACGATGGTCGCCGGGTCGTACGTGACGATCGACCGGCTTGTGAGCCAGCCGTTGGTCAGCAGCTGGAAGGAGACGACGATCGCGTACGCGGTCCAGAAGACCCGGCGGGTCAGCAGCCGGGTGCGCAGCACCCACAGGTCGAGGGCCGCGGTGAGCGCCACCGACAGCAGCGCGAGCGCGGTGTAGCTCACTCGTCCCCGACCGGCCAGCGCTTCACCGCGCGTACGGCCTCGAGGGCGAGGATCGAGGCGGTCGGCACGACGAGGAAGAACAGCAGCTCCTCGACGGGCACCCCGCCGGGCAGCAGCACCCCGACCGTCTGCTCCGGATCGAACGACCAGTGCCCGCGGGCGATGGCGTACAGGTCCCAGAGGAGGAAGACGGGGACGACGGGCAGCAGCGAGAGCAGCCACCGCCGCCACCGGGCGTAGACCCGGGTGCGCAGGACGAGCTCCAGCGGCAGGGTGCCGAGCACGACGAAGGCGAGCATCGCGAGGTAGGCGAGGTGCCGCACGCGGGCGTCCGGACCTCAGAGGGCCAGGGCCTGGGCGCGGCGCTTGACCTCGGTGCCCCGGTTCTCCGCCAGTGCCTGTGCCGGGGCTCCCGGCAGCGACGGGTCAGGGGTGAACAGCCAGCGCAGCGCGGCGAGGTCGTCGTAGCCGGCGTCGGCGAGCACCGTGATCGCGCCGGGCAGCCCCTTGAGCACCCGGTCGCCCTGCACGAAGACGGCCGGCACGTACAAGGCGGAGTTCTCCCCGCGGCGCACCGCGAGCAGCTGCCGTTCACCGAGCAGCTGCCGGGCCCGGTTGACCGGCAGTCCGAGGCGGTCGGCGACCTCCGGCACGGTGAGCCAGCCGCCGAGGTCGTCAACGAGCTCGTCGAGCGGACGCGAGGAGGCCGCCGGGGACGCGGACGGAGCGGGATTCGTCACCTGCTCCAGCCTGCCACGCGCCGCCGCCTCCCCGTCGGGGCCCGGCACGCTCCGTACACTGCCGTGGATGGGCACCACGGTCGAGGACCCCCTGGTCGGGCAGCTGCTCGACGGGCGCTACGCCGTGCAGTCCCGGCTGGCCCGCGGGGGGATGGCCTCGGTCTACCTCGCCCTCGACACCCGCCTCGACCGCGTCGTCGCGGTGAAGGTCATGCACCCGGCCCTGGCCGCCGACGAGCAGTTCGTCGCCCGGTTCATCCGCGAGGCCAAGGCCGCCGCCCGGCTCTCCCACCCCAACGTCGTCTCCGTCTACGACCAGGGCACCGAGCGCGACACGCCCGTCGCGGTGTTCCTCGTGATGGAGTACGTCGAGGGCCGCACCCTGCGCGACCTGCTCCACGACCGGGGGCGGCTCGGACCGCGGGAGGCCCTCGACCTGCTCGAGCCGGTGCTCGCCGCCCTGGGCGCTGCCCACCAGGCGGGGCTGGTGCACCGCGACGTCAAGCCCGAGAACGTGCTGCTCGCCGACGACGGGCGGATCAAGGTCGCCGACTTCGGGCTGGCCCGGGCGGTCACCGCCGTGTCCGGCCCCACCCGCGGTCTGCTCATGGGCACCGCCGCCTACCTGTCCCCCGAGCAGGTCGAGCGCGGCGTGGCCGACCCGCGGGCCGACGTCTACGCCGCGGGCCTGCTGCTGTTCGAGCTGCTCACCGGCCGGCCACCCTACGACGGGGAGAGCGCGCTGCAGGTGGCCTACCGCCACGTGCACGAGGACGTGCCCCCGCCCTCCCGGGTGGTGCCCGGGCTGGGTCCCGAGCTGGACGAGCTGGTCGCCAGGGCCACCGCGCGCGACCCGGACGCCCGGCCCGACGACGCCAACGCCCTGCTCGCCGCCTGCGTCGCCGCCCGGCGTTCCCTGGGCGGCCTCCCGCGCCAGGCCACCACCGTCGTGGTGCCCCGCCCCGTCCCGCCTGCCCGCGGCGCGCACCTGGCCACGTACGAGACGCAGGCCCTGGGGGCGGCGGGCAGCCGGAGGACGCGGCGGCGCTGGGGCACACTCGTCCTCGTCCTCGTACTGCTGCTCGCCGCCGCCCTGAGCGCGGCGGCCTGGTGGCTGGCCGCCGGGCCCGGCGCGTACACCAGCACGCCGCGACTGGTGTCGCTCCCGCGGGAGCGGGCGGAGGCGACCGCCGCCCGCTCCGGGCTGTCCCTGACCTACCAGGACCGGCGGTACGACGAGAGCGCGCCGGTCGACACCGTGCTGGCCACGTCACCGCGACCCGACGAGCGCATCCGCAAGGGCGGCACGATCACGGTGGTGCTCTCCCAGGGCAAGGAGCGCTTCGCCGTGCCCGACGTCCGGGCGGGCACCGTGGAGGAGGCCAAGGCGGAGCTGGCCAAGGCCCAGCTGACGATCGGGGAGGTGCAGACCCGCTACAACGACGAGCTCGCCGTCGGGCAGGTGGTGGCCACCACCCCCGCCGTGGGTGCGTTGCTGCGCCGCGACAGCGCCGTGACCCTCGTAGTCAGCAGGGGCAGGGCGCCGGCGGAGGTGCCCGCCGTGGTGGGCCTGCCGAGCGCCGCCGCCGGTGACGCGCTCGCCCGTGCCTCGCTGCTGGTGTCGCTGCGCGAGGAGCCCTCCGACACCGTGCCGACCGGCACGGTGATCTCCCAGCAGCCGTCGGGCGGCATGCTGCCCCCGGGCAGCACGGTCGAGCTCGTCGTCTCCCGGGGGCCGGCGCCCGTCGCCGTCCCCGACGTCAGCGGCCGCAGCCTCGAAGAGGCCGTGGGCCTGCTCGAGGCCGCCGGCTTGCGCACCGTGGCCAGTGGCCCCACCCTGTTCAACCGGGTGGTGGGCACCGACCCGGCCGCGGGGGCACAGGTCCCGCGGGGGACCCTGGTGACGGTCAGCACCGTCTGAAGCCCGGCGGCGGTCTGCCAGGCTGGACGCATGCCCCCCCGCAAGCCCTCGCCGGTCGGCGCGCACGTTCTGGTCGCGGGTGGGCTGGCCTCGGTGGGGCTGGCCTACGCCCGCGAGGTGGGGGCCGAGGCGGTGCAGGTCTTCGTCGGAAATCCGCGTGGCTGGGCGTCGGCCGCCGGTGACTCCCGGCAGGACGACCTGTTCCGCCAGGAGTGCTCCAAGGCGCGGATCCCCGCCTTCGTCCACGCCCCCTACCTGGTGAACTTCGGCTCGCCGACGCCGCAGACCGTGGCGCACTCCGTCGTCGCCGTGCGACACGCCCTGCGGCGAGGACGCGCCATCGGAGCTCGCGGCGTCGTCGTGCACACCGGCTCCGCCGTCATCGGCAGTTCCCGCGAGGCCGCCCTGAGCCAGGTGCGCGAGGCCGTGCTGCCGCTGCTCGACGACATCCCCGACGAGGGTCCCGATCTGCTCCTCGAGCCCACCGCCGGGCAGGGTCAGTCGCTGTGCGCGACGGTCGAGGACCTCGGACCCTACCTGGCGGCGCTGGAGTTCCACCCGCGGCTCGGCATCTGCCTCGACACCTGTCACGCCTTCGCGGCGGGCCACGATCTCGCCTGCCCCGGGGGGCTCAAACGCGCCCTCGACCTCCTCGTCAAGGTCGCCGGCCGGGGGCGCCTCAAGCTCGTGCACGCCAACGACTCCAAGGACGCGTGCGGGTCCGCGCGGGACCGCCACGAGAATCTGGGCAAGGGCCACATCGGCGAGGAGCCCTTCGCCGAGCTCTTCCGCCATCCCGGAACCAACGGCGTGCCCCTGGTGGTGGAGACCCCGGGCAAGGCCCCGGAGCACCGGCGCGACCTCGAGGTGCTCAAGTCCCTGCGCGAGCGCTGAGGCCGGCGAGTCGGGCAGCCGCACCGGGGCGGCGCTGGCAGGCCAACGAGTGGACCGTGGCCCGCGAGCACGCCGCGACCGCCATCAGCGAGGCGGTGCTCGATGTCGTCGCCGCCGGTTGCCCCGGCTCCGGGAAGCTCGGGTCGGTGCTCGTGGCCTGCGCGGAGACCGAGTGGCACTCCCTGGCGGCGCGAACGGTGGCGGAGTGGTGCGCATCGCCGGCTGGCGCACGACCTTTCTCGGCCCCTTCAGCCGGCCCGGCATCCTCGCCCAGCACCTGCACGACCTCGGGCCCGACGCCCTCGCCCTCAGCTGCTCGCGGGCGAGCGCCCTGCCCCGGGCGCGCCGGGTCATCGAGGCCGCCCGCGAGGCCGGGGTCCCGGTGCTGGTCGGCGGCCGCGGCTTCGGCGCGGACGACACCCGCGCCCGGCGGCTGGGGGCCGACGCCTGGGCGGCGACTCCCCAGGACGCCCTCGACCTGCTGGCCGTCCTGCCGCCCTACACCGCGCCCCCGCCCCCGGTCGCCTCGCCCTGGCTCGAGGAGTACGCCCAGCTGCAGCTGCGCGGCGAGCAGGTGCTCGCCGCCCTCGGCGGCGGCGAGCTCGCTCGGGCACCGGTCGAGCGGCTCGAGCACGCGCTGGACTTCCTCGCCGCCGCCCTGTTCGCCGACGACGACGACATCCTGCTCGACTACGTCGGCTGGCTCCGCCAGGCCCTTCCCGCCCGCGGCACCAGGGTCAGCGAGGTCGCCCTGGTCCTGGAGCGGTGCGCGCAGGCCCTGCCCGACCTGCCGCACGCGCACGCCCTGCTGCTGCGCGCGGCCAAGACCGCGCACGAGGTCGACTGACGAGTCGGCCGGTCAGCTTCTCAGCAGCCCGGCGAGCACCTTCCCGGCCCGCTCGATGCCGTCGTCGTCGACGTCGAGGTGGGTGACGAGGCGGGCCCGGCGCGGCCCGAGCACCGACACGAGGACGCCGTCGTCCTTCGCAGCCCGGGCCAGGTCGCGGGCATCGACGGGCGCCGCGGCGAGGTCCAGTGGCACGATGTTGGTCTCGACGAACGCGGGATCGACGATGGCGGGTGCCGCCTCCGCCACCGCCTCGGCCAGCTGCCGGGCGCGGGCGTGGTCGTCGGCGAGCCGCTCGAGGTGCGCCCCCAGCGCGTGCAGACCCGCCGCGGCCAGGATGCCCACCTGGCGCATGCCGCCACCGAGCCGCTTGCGCCACACCCGTGCCTGCGCCACCCGCTCCGCGCTGGCAACGAGCACCGAGCCGGCCGGGGCGCCGAGCCCCTTGGACAGGCAGACCGAGACGGTGTCGAACAGCTCCCCGTAGTCCTCGAGCGGCACCCCCGAGGCCACCGAGGCGTTCCACAGCCGGGCGCCGTCGAGGTGCAGCCCGACCCCGGCGTCGCGCGTCACCTGGCGTAGGCGCCGCAGCTCCGCCAGCGGCTGCACGGTGCCGCCGCCGAAGTTGTGGGTGTTCTCGACCGCGACCGCGGCGGTGGACACCAGGTAGGGCCCGGCGTCGGGCCGCAGCAGCGGTGCCACGGCGTCGACGTCGAGCAGCCCGCGGGCCGCCCGCCAGGTGCGGGTGGTGATGCCCGAGAGCACCGCCGCCGCCCCGAGCTCGGCGCGCACCACGTGCGCGTCGTCGTCGCAGACCAGCTCCTGGCCGGGAGCGACCAGCAGGCGCAGCCCGAGCTGGTTGGCCATCGACCCGGTGGGCGTGAACAGGCCCGCCTCGTGGCCCAGCAGCGCCGCGACGGTCGCCTCCAGGCGGTTGACGCTCGGATCCTCGCCGTAGACGTCGTCGCCCACGGGCGCGGCGGCCATCCTCGCCCGCATCGCCTCGGTCGGCTTGGTCACGGTGTCACTGCGCAGGTCGACGAACATGACGTCGAGGCTAGTGGCCGGGTCCCTGCCGGCCCTTCAGTCGACCTCGACCCAGTCCAGCGTCCGGGAGACCGCCTTCTGCCAGCGGGCGTAGCCCTCCTCGCGCCGGTCGTCGGACCAGGTGGGCTCCCACCGCCTGTCCTCGTGCCAGTTGGCGCGCAGCTCGTGGGTCGAGGACCAGAAGCCCACCGCCAGGCCCGCGGCGTACGCGGCTCCGAGCGCGGTCGTCTCCGCGACCACGGGCCGGCTCACCGGGACCCCGAGGATGTCGGCCTGCAGCTGCATGCACAGCGCGTTGGCGGTGACGCCACCGTCGACGCGCAGCACGTCGAGCTGGACCCCGGAGTCCTGCGCCGTCGCCTCGACCACGTCGCGGCTCTGGTAGCAGATCGACTCCAGCGTGGCGCGGGCGAGGTGGGCGTCGGTGGTGAAGCGCGACAGGCCGACGATCGCCCCCCGCGCGTCGGAGCGCCAGTAGGGCGCGAACAGCCCGGAGAAGGCCGGGACGAAGCAGACCCCGCCGCTGTCGTCGACGGAGCCGGCGAGGTTCTCGATCTCCGCGGCGGTGCGCAGGATGCCCAGCTGGTCGCGCAGCCACTGCACCGCCGACCCGGTGACCGCGATGCTGCCCTCAAGGGCGAAGACGGGCGCCTGCTCGCCGAAGCGGTAGGCCACCGTCGTCAGCAGGCCGTTCTTCGAGCGGACCCGCTCGGCGCCGGTGTTGAGCAGCAGGAAGTTGCCGGTGCCGTAGGTGTTCTTGGCCGAGCCCACGGCGAAGCAGACCTGCCCCACGGTCGCGGCCTGCTGGTCGCCGAGAACGGCGGTGAGCGCCACCTCGCCCCCCAGGGGGCCGCGCATCCGGGCGACCCCGTACCCCTCGGCGTCGGCGGACGGGCGGATCTCGGGGAGCATCGAGCGGGGGATGGCGAAGAACGAGAGCAGCTCGTCGTCCCAGTCAAGGGTCTCCAGGTCCATCAGCATGGTGCGGCTGGCGTTGGTGACGTCGGTGACGTGCACGCCGCCGTCGACACCGCCGGTGAGGTTCCATAGCAGCCACGCGTCGATGGTGCCGAAGACCGCGTCGCCCCGCTCGGCGGCCGCGCGGACCCCGTCGACGTTCTCCAGGATCCACTGCACCTTGGCGCCGGAGAAGTACGTGGCCGGGGGCAGGCCGGCCCGGTGCCGGATCACGTCCCCCTTGCCCTCGCGCTCGAGGGCGGCGGCCATGCGGTCGGTGCGGGTGTCCTGCCAGCCGATCGCGTTGCAGTAGGGTCGCCCGGTCCGTCGGTCCCACACGACGGTGGTCTCGCGCTGGTTCGTCACGCCCAGGGCGGCGAGATCGCGCGCCTGCAGGCCGAGGCGCCCGACCGTGGTGCGGATCACCGAGACGGTGCGCTCCCAGATCTCCACCGGGTCGTGCTCGACCCAGCCGGCCCGCGGCAGCACCTGCTGGTGCTCGAGCTGGTGCCTGCCCACCTCGTTGCCGCCCGCGTCGAACACCATGAAGCGTGTGCTGGTGGTGCCCTGGTCGATGGCACCGACGAATTCGGCCACGGCGCCGACTCCTCCTGCCGGCCCGGCTCAGCCGAAGAAGACCTGCGCCTCCGCGTAGAGCGCCGGGTCGACCGTCTTGAGCGTCGCCGTCGCCTCGGCGAGGGGCACGCGGACGATGTCGGTGCCGCGCAGCGCGACCATCTTCCCCCAGTCGGCGTCCTGCACCGCGTCGATGGCGTGCAGGCCGAAGCGGGTGGCCAGCCAGCGGTCGAAGGCCGTCGGCGTGCCGCCACGCTGGATGTGCCCGAGCACGGAGGTGCGGGCCTCCTTGCCGGTGCGTTCCTCGACCTCCGCGGCGAGCCACTCGCCGATGCCGGAGAGCCGCACGTGGCCGAACGCGTCGGTGGTGGAGTCCTTGAGGACCATCTCGCCCTCCTCGGGCTGAGCGCCCTCGGCGACGACGAGAATCGGGGAGTAGTTGGTGCGGAAGCGGCTCTCGACGTACTCGCAGACCTTGTTGACGGAGAAGCGCACCTCGGGGATGAGGATGACGTTGGCGCCGCCGGCCATGCCGGCGTGCAGCGCGATCCAGCCGGCGTGGCGGCCCATGACCTCGACGATCAGGGCGCGGTGGTGCGACTCGGCGGTGGTGTGCAGCCGGTCGATCGCCTCGGTGGCGATGTTGACCGCGGTGTCGAAACCGAAGGTGTAGTCGGTCGCGTTGAGGTCGTTGTCGATCGTCTTCGGCACTCCGACGACCTGCACCCCGCTCTCCTGCAGGCGGGTGGCGACGCCCAGGGTGTCCTCGCCGCCGATGGCAATCAGCGCGTCGATCTCGAGCTTGCCGAGGTTCTCCGTGATGCGCTCGACCCCGCCCTCGATCTTGAACGGGTTGGTGCGCGAGGAGCCGAGGATGGTGCCGCCGCGCGGCAGGATGCCGCGGACCTGCGGGATGCCGAGCTCGACGACGTCGCCCTCGAGGGGCCCCCGCCAGCCGTCGCGGAAGCCGGCGAACTCATGGCCGTACTCGGCGACACCCTTGCGCACGACGGCGCGGATCACCGCGTTCAGGCCGGGGCAGTCGCCGCCGCCGGTCAGCACTCCGATGCGCATCTGTCCCCGCCTTCGCCGACCCGGTGAGTACGCGTAGAGGGCCACGCTACTGTCCACGGGTGACCTTCTCCATCGTGGCTCGCAGCGGCGACGGGCACTCCTGGGGCGTGGCGGTCGCCTCGAAGTTCCTTGCGGTGGGGGCCGCGGTCCCGGCGGGCGAGGCAGGGGCAGGTGCCCTGGCGACGCAGGCGTTCGCGAACCTCCGCTACAAGGCCGACGGGCTGCGCCTGCTGCGCGCCGGCAGCTCCGCGCAGGCGACCGTGCAAGACCTGACCGGGGCCGACGACGAACGCGAGCAGCGTCAGCTCGGCGTGGTCGACGCCTCGGGAGGGGCCGCCACCTTCACCGGCTCGGGCTGCCACCCGTGGGCGGGGGGGAGCGCCGGTGACGGCTACGCCCTGCAGGGCAACATCCTCACCGGCCCGGAGGTGGTCGAGGCCATGGAGTGCGCCTTCCGGGACGCGCCCCACGATGATCCGCTGGCGAGGCGGCTGCTCGCCGCGCTCGCCGCTGGGGACGCCGCCGGCGGGGACCGCCGCGGCCGGCAGAGCGCCGCGCTGCTCGTCGTCCGCTCCGGCGGCGGATACGGCGGCCTCTCGGACGTGGAGGTCGACCTGCGCGTGGACGATGCCCCCGCGCCGGTCGAGGAGCTGCGTCGGCTGCTCGACCTGCACACCCTGTACTTCGGCCGGCCCGACCCCGCGGCCCTGCTGCCGCTCGAGGGGCCGCTGGCCGAGGAGGTCCACGACCGCCTGACGCGCCTCGGCTACTCCTCCCTCCCGGAGTGGGCCGGAGTGGAGAACTACGAGATGCGCCTGGTCGACCAGGCGATCGACCCGCTGGTGCTGGAGAGGTTGCGCGCCGCCGCCCCCTAGCCCGACGGGACGAGCGCGGGTCAGGGAGTCAGTAGCGCGCGCCCACCGGCTCGGGCAGCGCGTCGAGCTCGGCGAGGTCCTCGGGCCGCAGGTCGAGGTCGGCGGCGGCGGCGTTCTCCTTGAGGTAGGCCACCCGCTTCGTGCCCGGGATTGGGATGACGTGCTCGCCTTGGGCGAGGACCCAGGCCAGGGCGACCTGGCCGGGCGTGGCAGCCCGGCGCTCGGCGACGCCGCGGACGACGTCGACCAAGCGGGCGTTGGCCGCCATCGCCTCCGGGGTGAACCGGGGGTTGCGGGAGCGGAAGTCGTCGGCGTCGAAGCCGGCCGAGGTGAGCCGGCCGGTGAGGAAGCCGCGGCCCAGAGGCGAGAACGGCAGGAACGCGGCTCCCTGGCGCGAACACCAGTCCAGGACGCCGCTGCGCTGCGGATCGCGGGTCCACAGCGAGAACTCCGACTGGACGCTCGCGACCGGGTGCACCGACGCGGCCCGGTCGAGCTCGGCCACGCTGACCTCGCTCATCCCGATCGCGCGGGCCTTGCCCGCGGCCACGACCTCGGCCATCGCCCCCCAGGTCTCCTCCAGCGGCACCGCGGGATCGACCCGGTGCAGCTGGTAGAGGTCGACCGCCTCGACGCCGAGTCGGTGCAGCGACGCGTCGATGCCCGCGCGCACGTGCTCGGGCCGCCCGTCGCGGGCGAGCCCGCTGCCCGGCGGGCCGCTGGCGACCAGGCCCACCTTGGTGGCCAGCACGGCCTCCTCCCGCCGGCCGCGCAGCGCGCGCCCCACGAGCTCCTCGTTGGTGAACGGGCCGTAGACATCGGCGGTGTCGAGCAGGGTGACGCCGAGGTCGAGCGCGCGCGTGAGCACCTCGAGGGAGCGGGCGTCGTCGGTGCCGCCGGTCGGATAGGCCCAGCTCATGCCCATGCACCCGAGGCCCACGGCGCCCACCGAGGGCCCGGAGCGGCCCAGCGTGCGGGTCCGCATCGGGGCTCAGGCCGCCTTGCTGCTGCTGCGGGGCTCGGAGGCGGCCCGCGCACCCGTCCTGGCGGCCTTGGCCTCGGCGGCCAGGCGCTCCTTCATGGTCGCGGCGTACGTGTCGACGTACTCCTGACCGGAGAGCCGCATGAGCTCGTACATGATCTCGTCGACGGCGGAGCGCAGCACGAAGCGGTCCTTCTCCAGCCCCTCGTACCGGGAGAAGTCGAGGGGCTTGCCGATGACCACCCCGACGGGGCGCACGTTGGGCCGGACCTGGCCGGGCGGCTGCACCTTCTCGGTGTCGATCATCGCGACCGGGATGACCGGGACCTTGGCCTCCAGCGCCAGGCGCGCCACCCCGGTCTTGCCGCGGTAGAGCCGCCCGTCGGGCGAGCGGGTGCCCTCGGGATAGATGCCCAGCAGGCAGCCGGTCGCCAGGACCTTCTTGCCCGCCCGCAGCGCGGCCTCGCTGGCCCGCCCGCCGGTGCGGTCCACCGGCACCTGGCCGACCCGGCGGAAGAAGCTGGCCGTCAGCCGGCCCTTGAGCCCGCGACCGGTGAAGTAGTCGGACTTGGCGAGGAAGGTGATCCGCCGGTCGACGACCAGCGGCAGGAAGAACGAGTCGGAGAACGACAGGTGGTTGCTGGCCAGGATGACCGGCCCCTCGGGGGGGATGTTCTCCAGCCCGACGACCCATGGCCGGAAGAGCAGCCGCAGCACCGGGCCCACGAGGAGGCGCTTCAGCATCCAATAGAACACTTCGGCGGCCCCTCGTCGTTGCTGATCGCGCTACCTGTGTGGCCGAACCCTAGGGGATGGAGCACCGGTCGTGCGACGATGAGGCGCGAGATGACGGCGACGAGGAGGACCCCCCTGCTGCCCGGCGCGGAGCCCTTCTTCTCCTCCGGGGGGCCGGTGGGAGTACTGCTCTGCCACGGGTTCACCGGGTCCCCCCAGCCGCTGCGGCCCTGGGCGCAGCGGCTGGCCGCCGAGGGCCTCACCGTCGCCCTCCCCCGGTTGCCCGGGCACGGCACCACCGAGCAGGAAGCCCGGTTGACCCGCTGGCCCGACTGGTACGCCGTGCTGGAGCGGGCCCTCGCCGACCTGCATACCCGCTGCCCGGTGGTCTTCGTGCTGGGCCTGTCGATGGGGGGGACGCTGGCGCTGCGCCTCGCCGAGGAGCACCCCGACCGGGTCGCCGGGCTGGTCCTGGTCAACCCGTCGCTGCTCAGCACGCGCCGGGTGCTGCGGCTGCTGCCCCTGCTGCGCCACCTGGTGCCCACCGTCGCCGGCGTCGCCGGCGACATCCGCAAGCCCGGCGTCCGGGAGGTGGCGTACGACCGTACGCCGCTGGCCCCCCTGCACTCGCTGACCGAGCTGTGGGCGCTGACGCGCCGCGACCTGCCGAAGGTCACCTGCCCGGTGCTGCTCTTCCGCTCCCCCGAGGACCACGTCGTGGAGCCGGCCAGCGCCCGCCAGCTGCTCGAGCAGGTGTCCTCCAACGACGTGGAGGAGCGGCTCTGCCCCGACAGCTACCACGTCGCCACCCTCGACTACGACGCGGAGGCCATCATCGCGGGCAGCCTCGCCTTCGTCCGCCGCCTCGCCCCGGTGCGAGCTCCCGCGTGACCTCCTCGTCCGGGCGCTCCAACGGCCTGCACGCCGCGACCTACGTCGCGCTCGTCGACCTCGACCCGCAGCTCGCCGACGCGGTGCTCGAGCTGCTCCGCGACGAGGGGATCGCCGCGTACGCGACCCCCGCGGTCGCCCGGCCCGCCGGCGGCATCGTCGTGCCGCGCACCGACCGGCCCCTCGACCGGGTCTACGTCGACGCCTCGGCCGCCCCCCGGGCCCGGATCGTGCTGCGCGGCCGGCTGCCGGAGCTGCGCGCCGACCACGAGCCTGCTCCCCCGGCCGACGAGGACGCGATCTGGGCCGGACTGGTGGCCAGCTACGACGCGCCGACGGCCGACTCGGTGCCCCCCTGGCCGGCGAGCGAGGACGTCGAGGAGATCCCGCGCGAGCCGTCCGCGCGGGTCGTCGAGTCGGGGCCGGAGCCGGGCCGGCAGCCACCGCCGCAACCGCGACCGGCCGGGAACGCCGAGGAGCACTACGTGCCGCCGCCACCACCCCCGCTTCCCCGCACCGACGCGGTCACCAAGCTCGCCTGGCTCGGGCTGCTCGGCGGCCCCGTCCTGCTCGTCGTCGGCCTGCTGGTCGGTCTCGACCTCAGCGGCTGGCTGGGGATCCTGGCCGTGGGCGGCTTCGTCGCCGGCTTCGTCGTCCTGATCGCGCGGATGAAGGACCGTCCGCCCACCGACTGGGGACCCGACGACGGCGCGGTGGTCTGAAGCGCAGGCGCCTGCGTCGCTAGCCTGAGCCGCATGCAGGTCAGCGAGACCGTCGAGATCCGTGGCCACATCATCGACAGCGGGGTGCTCACCCGCGTCCTCGACGACATCCGCGAGTACGGCGGCGACTACCGCATCGAGCGCTTCGAGGTCGGCAAGGACCACCAGGACGAGTCCTACGCCCGGATCCTCGTCTCGATCGGCGGCAACGAGGACCTCCAGCGGGTGCTGATGCGCTTGCAGGGCCACGGGATGAACGCGGTCGACCCGGGCACCGCGACCGTCCGCGAGACCGCCCGCGACGGCGTCTTCCCCGACGACTTCTACTCAACGACGAATCTCGCCACCTGCGTACGCCTCGGTGCCTCCTGGGTGGAGGTCGCGAATCCCGAGATGGACTGCGGGCTGCTCGTCGAGGGCCCCGACAACGCGCCGCGGGTGCGCACCATCCCGGTCAGTGACGTCCGCCGGGGCGACCGCATCGTCTGCGGCGCCTCCGGGGTCAAGGTCCTCTACGCCCCGGCCCTGCGCGACGAGAAGGCCGGCGGCCCGGTCTTCGAGTTCATGAACTCCGAGGTGTCCTCGGAGAAGCCGCAGGCGCTGCTCGTCCGCCAGATCGCGCAGCAGATGCGCGAGGTGAAGGCGGCCGGGCACAAGATCCTCTGGGTGGGCGGGCCCGCGGTGGTGCACACGGGCGCCGCACCCGCGATGGTCGCGCTGGTGGAGGCCGGCTTCGTCGACGTGCTGTTCGCCGGCAACGCCCTCGCCACCCACGACATCGAGTCGGCGCTCTACGGTACCTCCCTCGGCGTCGACCTGGCCAAGGGGTCCGGGGTCGAGCACGGGCACGAGCACCACATCCGGGCCATCAACACGATCCGGCGCGAGGGCTCGATCGCCGGCGCGGTGAAGAGCGGCGTGCTGGCCGGCGGGATCATGCACGCGCTGGTGCGCGCGGGCAAGGAGTTCGTGCTGGTCGGGTCCGTCCGCGACGACGGCCCGCTGCCCGACGTCTACACCGACGTGATCGAGGGCCAGCGGGTGATGCGCCAGGGACTCGAGGGCGTCGGCTTCGCGATCCTCGTGGCGACGATGCTGCACTCGGTCGCCACCGGCAACCTCCTGCCCGCCTCGATTCCGCTGGTGTGCGTCGACATCAATCCGGCGACGGTCACCAAGCTCGCCGACCGCGGCTCCTCCCAGGCCCGCGGCATCGTCACCGACATCGGCCTGTTCCTCGAGCAGCTCACCCGCGAGCTCGTCCCGGGCTACGCCCTGGCCCCGACCTACGCCTAGGGCCGAGAGAGGTCGGCGACCCCGACGATGCCGGCCTCGTTTCCGAGCTGCGCCGGGCGCACGCTCGCCCGCGGTCGGTGCGACCCACCCGTCAGGCCCGCTGCCAGCGCATCGCGCGCGGGGGTGAGCAACAGCTCGCCCGCGTCGGACACCCCGCCGCCCACGATGAAGGCGCCCGGGTCGATGATCGCGGCGAGGTCGGCGAGCCCCTCCCCCAGCCAGCGGCCCACCTCGGCGAAGGCGGCCAGCGCGACGACGTCGCCCCGGCGGGCGGCCTCGGTCACGTCCGGGCCGGTGATCCCCTCCGGCGTGCCGTCGCCCAGGGCGATCAGCTCCGCCGCCTCCCCGAGCCGCTCCGCGGCCATCGCCTGCGCCTCCCGTACGAGGGCCGTGCCGCTGGCGTACTGCTCCCAGCAGCCGCGCTGCCCGCAGCCGCAGGGCCGCCCGCCGGGCACGACCTGCATGTGCCCGAACTCGGCGGCCACCCCGGACCCGCCGCGGTAGAGCTCGCCGCCGAGGATCAGCCCGCCGCCGATGCCCGTCCCCACCGTGACGCAGACCAGGTGGCGCTCCCCGCGGCCGGCGCCGTGCCGGGCCTCGCCCCACGCCGCGGCGTTCGCGTCGTTCTCGACCACGACCGGCAGCTCCACGGCGGACTCGACCAGCGAGCGCAGCGGCTCGTCGCGCCAGCCCGGGATGTTGGGGGCGAACAGCACCCGCGAGCGGCCCTCGTCGACGAAGCCGGCGGCCGCCAGCCCCACCGAGGCCACGTCGAAGGTGACGAGCAGCTCGCGGATGAGCTCGACGACCGCGGAGCGGGTCGCCGAGGCGCTGCGTGCGGGCGTGGCCCGCTTCACCGTGGCGAGCACCTTGCCGGCCTCGTCGACCACCCCGGCGGAGACCTTGGTGCCGCCGATGTCCACGCCGATGGCGTACGTCACGACTCGACCCGCCTCTTGAGGCCCTGCAACGCCCGTTCGATGAGCACCTTCTCACCCTTGCGCTTGAGCAGCCCGATCATCGGGATCTTGAGATCGAGGGCCAGCCGGTAGGTGACGTCGGTGCTGCCGTCGGCCTGCGGGCGCAGCTCGTACGACCCGTCCAACGCGGAGAGCAGCTGCCCCTCGTGCAGGCACCAGCGCACCCCGGCGTCCGCCCAGTCGTAGGCCAGCACGTACGTGTCCTTGATCGGGTTGGCGTCGAGGACGAAGCGCACCCGCGCGGGGCGCCCCTCGGAGTCGCGCGAGAGCACCTCGACGGCGCGCACCTCCTCGTTCCACTCCCGATAGGCCTCGACGTCGGCGACGACCGCGAGCACGGCCGCCGGCGGCGCCGCGATCCGGATGCGGGACTCGGTCACGTCGCTGCTCATGTCGCGCGAGGCTAGTGCAGCCGCCCGGCTATCGTTCGCCTTGGCGAACCCGCGAGGTGGCCGCGAGGTGGCCGCGTGGCGGTTCAGGAGGCGTGGCGTGAGGGAGTACACCAGTCCGGTCCCGCTCGACGTGCCACCCGACGCCGACCTGACCGACATCGTGTTCGAGGTGGCGGGGCAGACACCCGACTTCGTGCTCTTCCTGCGTCCCGCACCCTCGGGCAGCGGGTGGGAGGAGGTCAGCGCCCGGCAGTTCCTCTCCGAGGTGCTCCACGCGGCGAAGGGACTGGTGGCCTGCGGGGTCGCGCCGGGGGACCGCGTCGGGCTGATGTCGAAGACCCGCTACGAGTGGGCCCTGCTCGACTTCGCCGTCTGGTGCGCCGGGGCCGTCTCCGTGCCGCTCTACGAGACGTCCTCGCCCGCGCAGGTGCAGTGGGCCCTCGCCGACTCCGGCGCGGTGGCCGCCGTCGTCGAGACCGACGAGCACGCGGCCACCCTCGCCTCCGTACGGGAGTCCCTGCCCGCGCTGCGTCAGGTCTGGACGCTCGACCGCGCCGGCGTGCAGGACCTGGTCGACGCGGGACGAGCGGTGCCCGAGGACGAGATTCCCGCCCGGCGGGCGGAGCTGGGCTCCTCGTCGGTCGCCACCGTGATCTACACCTCCGGCACCACCGGCGAACCCAAGGGCTGCGAGCTGACCCACGGCAACTTCCTCGCCGAGGTGCGGGGCGCCATCGCGTGGGTGCCCGAGGTCTTCTCCGCCCGCGACCCCGCCGCCCTACTGTTCCTCCCCCTGGCCCACGTGCTCGCCCGGGCCGTGCAGCTCATGTGCGTCGCCGGGCGCGTCCGCATCGCGCACACCGCCGACGCCCGCAACCTGCTGCCCGACCTGGCCGAGGTGCGCCCCACGTTCCTGCTCGTCGTGCCCCGCGTGCTCGAGAAGGTCTACAACGCCAGTGAGCAGCGGGCCCAGGCCGGCGGCAAGGGCCGCATCTTCGCCGCCGCCGCGGCCACCTCGATCGCATACAGCCGGGCTCTCGACAGCGGTCGTCCCGGCCCGATGCTGCGGCTGCGCCACGCCCTGTTCGACCGGCTCGTGTACGGCAAGCTGCGGGCCGCACTGGGCGGACGGGTGGGCCACGCCATCTCCGGCGGCGGCCCGCTCGGAGAGCGGCTCGGCCACTTCTACCGGGGCGTGGGCCTGTCGGTCCTCGAGGGATACGGGCTGACCGAGACCACGGCGGCGAGCAACGTCAACACCCCCCGCGCGACCCGCATCGGCACCGTCGGCAAGCCGCTGCCCGGCAACGCGGTGCGCATCGCCGACGACGGCGAGGTGCTGCTCAAGGGCCCGGTGGTCTTCGGCGGCTACGCCGGCAACGAGGCGGCCACCCGTGAGGCGTTCACGTCCGACGGCTGGTTGCGCACCGGGGACCTGGGGAACCTCGACGACGAGGGGTTCCTGCGCATCACCGGGCGCAGCAAGGAGATCCTCGTCACCGCCGGGGGCAAGAACGTGGCTCCCGCCGTGCTCGAGGACCGGCTGCGGGCGCATCCGCTGATCAGCCAGTGCATGGTCGTCGGTGACGGGCGGCCCTACGTCGCCGCCCTCGTCACCCTGGACGAGGAGACCCTCCCCGGCTGGCTGGCGGCCCGCGGCCGCACGGTGCAGCCGCCCGCCGACCTCGTCGAGGATCCGGACGTGCTCGCCGCCGTGCAGGGCGCGATCGACGACGCCAACGCGCGGGTGTCGCGCGCCGAGTCGATCAAGCGGTTCCGGATCCTGCCCGTCGACTTCACCCAGGAGGGGGGAGAGCTCACCCCGACCCTGAAGCTCAAGCGCCGACGGGTGCTCGACCGCTTCGCCGACGAAGTCGAAGCGCTCTACTCCTGAGATCGCAGCAGGGCCTGCAGCACCGCGATGCTGCGCTGCCAGCTCCAGTCCTGCTGCACCCAACGCCGTCCCCGCCGGCCCATCACTGCTGCCAGCTCCCGGTCGAGCAGCAGGGTGCCGAGCCGGGCGACGAGGGCAGCCCGGTCGGTGGCGTCGACCACGAATCCCGTCTCGCCGTCGCGGCAGGCGTCCGGCGCTCCGCCCGAGCGGCCGACGACCACCGGCAGTCCACTGGCCGCGGCCTCGAGGAAGACCAGCCCCAGTCCTTCGACCTCCAGCCCCAGCCGGCGGTCCCGGCAGGGCATGGCGAAGACCGTGGCGGCGGCGTAGTACGCGGGGAGCCGGGCGGCGGGCACCGCTCCGGCCAGGCGGACGGCGTCGCGCAGCCCCGCCCCGTCGACGAGCCGCTCGAGCCGGCCCCGGTCAGGGCCCTCGCCGACGAGGACGAGCAGGGCGTCGGGCACCCGGCGCAGGATGTCCGGGAAGCTGCGGATCAGGACGTCCTGACCCTTGCGCGGGGTGAGCCGGCCGACGCACAGCACCAGCGGTCGGGCCCCCGCGCCGAGCTCGGCGCGCACCTGCTCCCCACCCGCGTCGGGCCGGAAGCGGTCGGCGTCGACCCCCGGGGGCAGGTGCACCAGCCGGCCGGCGGCGCCCGGAGCGAGCGCCCCGGCGAGCGTCCGCCTGGTGTACTCCCCGAGGTAGGTCAGCGCGTCGGTGTCGTCGCCGATCCGACGCAGGACGTGACGGCTGCCGGGCAGGCGCGCCCACCACAGCTCGTGGCCGTGGGTGAGCCCTACCAGCCGGGAGGCGCCGGCGTCGCGCAGCTCCCCGGCGAGCAGGCCCAGCGGGGCAGCCGCGCCGAACAGGACGGCGTCGCACCCCTCTGAACGCAGCAGGTCGGCGGCCCGCCGCCGTACCCGCGGCGTCGGCAGCAGGGTGCGGGCCTGGTCGCGGTGGACGGGGAAGGGCAGCGACGCGTCGACCTCGGCGTCCCCGGGGCTCGAGGAGGCGTAGACGACGACCTCGTCGGCCGGCAGTCGGGTGGCGAGCGCCGCGACGAACGACTCGATCCCCCCCGTGCGCGGCGGGAAGTCGTTCGTCACCACGAGGGTCCGCGGCGGGGTCACCGGATGAGGGGTACCGGCTCGGGGACGCCGGCCCTCCGGGCCCAGGCGCGGGCGAGCGCGATGCGCTGCGGGGCGCTCGGATGGGAGGAGAAGAGCAGGTAGACCGGGCGGGACGGGTCGAGGTCGCTCAGGTTTTCCACGGCGAGGCGTCGCTGCATGGCGACGAACGGGCCGGGTTCACGGGTGAGCGCCAGGGCGTGCACGTCGGCCCGGGCCTCGATGCGGCGCGAGACCAGCATCTGCACCGGGCCGCCGAGAGCGCTCAGCACGGCGACCACCGCCAGCAGCAGGGCGACGGAGCGAGGGTCGGCCGCCGCTGCGGGCAGGCCGGCCCGGCGCAGCAGCACCGGGGAGGTCAGCGCGAGATAGAGCAGGCAGACGGCGGCCGCTGCGCCCAGCGCACCGGCGAGGGTCCCGTGCAGCACGTCGTTGCGGGCGGCGTGCCCCAGTTCGTGGGCCACCACCGCGCGCACCTCCTCCGGCGTGCCGCGCTCGAGCAGGGTGTCATAGACGACGATGCGGCGCGTCGAGCCGAAGCCGGAGACGTAGGCGTTCAGCGCGGTGGTGCGCCGGGAGGCGTCAGCGACCAGGACATCGTCGACGGGCACGCCGTCACGCTCGGCGAGCTCGAGCAGCGAGGCGCGCAGCGGGCTCGGAGGCAGCGACGTGAAGCGGTTGAAGACCGGCTCGACGACCAGGGGAAAGGCAAAGGACACGACCAGCACGAGTGCGCCGGCGCCCGCGGCCGCCGGGAGCCACCAGCCGCGGGGAAAGCGAGCCGCCAGGGCGTAGAGCGCGAGCAGCGCGAGCAGCAGCAGGGCGCCGGACAGCGCGTATCCCTTGACCTGGTCGAGGGTCCACGAACCCCATGTCTGGGTGGACAGGCCGAAGCGTCGCAGTGCCACCTCGGCGCGCACCGAGAACGGCAACGTCACCAGCCGCCCGATCAACGGCAGGACGAGGGCGCCGGCCGCCACCCGCAGCACCCACTGGCGCCCGGGTCCCCCGCCCAGCGGCTCCGCGAGGGCGCTGACCAGGCGAGCCCCCAGCGGGGTCAGGCCGAACAGGAGGGCGACGAGCAAGCCGACGACGATGGTCGCGTACACCGGGGGGCGGACCGCGGCGTGGAAGGCGTCCTCGCGGGCGATCTCGGCGGCGCGGAAGTCGCGGTGCGGATCGACCGGGACCTCCGCCGCCGCTGTTGCCACCCCCCTCCCGCTGCCCGGCGCCTCCGCCAGCGGCTGCCAGGGCGTCGTGAGGGCGATTGCCGCGACCAGCGTCGCGGCCAGCGCCAGGAACGCGACGACAGCGCCGGCCCGGCCACTCACCGGGCCAGCTCGCGGAGATGGCGACGCCAGTCGGCGGTGAGCTGCGCGCTGCTCGTGCCCAGCTCGGCGTCCAGCGCCACCTCGAGCGCAGCACGCTCCGCGCGACCGCGTCGTCCCTCTCGCGCTACCGCCCGATAGAACGCTCTCAGCGCGTCGTCGCCGTGCCGCCGGGCGAGCAGCCGGCAGGCAAGCCACGCCTGCACATACGCCGAGTCGGCCGTCACATATGCCGAGTCGGCCGTCGCCGCTCCTCTCGTCCTGGCGGGATCGAAGTCGCGGGAGCCGGGCAGCCGCGCCGGGCCGTCGCCGGCCCGCACCTGCGCGAGCAAGGGGGCGGCCGCGGCGTCGACGGGGGTGCCGGCCGCCTCGTGGGCGACGTATTCGGCGAAGCCCTCGGCGAGCCAGCGCGGCACCCCGGCGCGCCCGGCACCGCCCGTCGCGACGTGCACCGCCTCGTGGGTCAGGACGACCTGGCGCCCGGTGGTGGTGAGACCGGCGAAGGCCTGCGGGTTGACGACCACGCGGTCGGGGACCCCGCCGGCCGCCAGCCCGCCGGTGGTGACCGCGGCCACCTCCGCGAGCTCTGCTCCGCCGTCGCCCCCCGCTGAGCCCTGCAGGGCGCCGCCCAGCACCTCGGCCATGCCCCGCGCGTCCTGGGGCACCAGCACGACGAGCCGGCGCCGCCAGCCGGTCGGCCACCACCGGCTCGCGGTCTCCGCGGCCGCGTCGGCCAGCTCGGCGTACTCGCCCAGCTGCCCGACGCCGGCGCCTGCGATCACGACGCTGGCGCGTCCGGTGCGCACGCGTACACCACCGAGCTCCCACAGGTCGCGCTCGTCGAGCTGACCCACGGCGGCGCTCCCGCCGGCGGGGGTCTCGGTGAGCTGCCACCCCGCCCCGCGCTGCGCCATCACCAGGATGCGCCGGCGCACCACGTCGGCGTCGTCGTAGCCGGCCAAGCGGTACCGCACGAGGATTGGAACCGTCCAGGCGGAGGAGCCGGACGGTCGCGACCCCACGGGTACGGGACCGTCCCGACCCGGGTCGAGCACCTCGGACCAGTGCTCGAGAGGAAGCTGACGCAGCGAGTCGAACAGCTCCCCCTGCCGGGCCCGGTAGCTCGTCGCGCCCGGGTCGACGGTGGCCAGCCACCTCATCCGGTCCTGGCCGCGTAGCGCTGCTGCCCGCGCGGCCAGCAGGTCGGTGGCCGCCCGGGACAACGCTTCGCCGTCCGGTGCCGGCCCGGCCGGGGCGAGGCCGACGCTGGCGGGAAGAACGCCGGTGGGGAGGACGAGCGCGGCCACGAGCAGGCCGGCGAGGAGCAGCACGAGCGACCCGACCAGCGCGCCGCCTGGGACGGCGCTCCTCCACCGCTGCCGACGCACTCCCGCATGGTAGGTGCGGTGCCGTCTCCGGGAGCTCAACCGACGGCGCGCCCGCCGGGAGGGCCCGCCTCGCTCTCCGGCAACCGCGCCTCGGGCCCCGAGGCGACGATCAGCCGCAACGGTGGCACCAGTCCGCTGTGCGCCAGCACGTCGATCGCGGAGCGCTCCTCGGCGCCCAGCTCGACGCCACCGGCGGAGGCGCCCAGCAGCACGGTCACCACACAGTCGCCGCAGGCGACGGCGCGCATCTCGCAGCTGTCACAGTCGATCAGCACGGCAGCCCTCCCTCGAAGGTCCACTCGAGAACAGCCGCGACGCTAACCAGACCCACCGACAGAAAAGCCGGACCGCCGGCAGGCCGGTGACGTCAGCCGCGCTCGAGCAGCCGCAGGAGGGCGACCGCGGGCACTGCCCGCGCACCCGACTGGCGCACGCCCTCGGCCACCTCCCGGTCGCTGGAGACCACCACGACGGGGCGGCCCGCGGGCTCGTTGCGCACCAGCCGCCGGATCAGCTCGTCCGCGATCTCCCCCGGCTTGCTGAACAGCACCCGCACCCCCCGCGGCACCGGGCTGGTCAGCGGGGTCGTCACCTCCGCCGCGTCGAAGCAGCAGGTCACCTCGGCGCCGCAGCGGGCGGCGAGCGAGGCCAGGCCGGTGATCAGACGCTGCCGCTGGGCCTCGAGGGGCAGGCTGCCGTACCCGGTCTTGGTGACGTTGTAGCCGTCGACCACGAGGTGGGCCTGCGGCAGCGTAAGCAGGCTGTCGAGCAGAGCCGGGTCGTCGTCGCCGAGTGCCCGCGTCGGGACGGTGCTACCCGCACCGGCCGGGAGCACCGCGTCGACGACGTCAGCCGGGCGCACCTCGGCCGGCGGGAGCGCGAGCTCGCGGCGCAGCCCCTGCGCGGCCTCGACCACCGTGTCGAGCAGCAGCCGCAGGCGGGCCTCGGCGAGGCTGCGGCCCTCCCGCGTCGCCCGACGGGAGGCCTCCAGCGCTGCCTCCGACGTCGTGAGCTTGGCCCGCAACCGCCGCATCTCGGCGTCGGTGGTGACGGCCATCGCCTCCGCCGCACTCCGTTGCCGCCCGGTGGCGACCTCTGCCGTCCGCGCGGCCGCCTCCGCTCGCCGCGCGGCATCCTGCGCCTCCCGCAGGCGCCGTCGCAGCTCCACCGCCTCCGCGCGCGCGACGTCGAGCTCGCCCCGCAGCCGGTCGAGGTCGGCGCGGGCCTGGGTCCGCAGCGCCGCCAGCTGCTCCTCCAGCCGGGGCACCGCCTCCGCCGCCTGGCTGGAGCTGGCCTCCGACGCCGCCCTCTCGACCTCCTCGCCGGCCGAGACCACCATCCCCGTCCAACCGGACGGGCGCAGCAGGTACGCGGCCGCGGCGACCTCGAACGGATCGACCGCCGAGGGCAGCCGACCCTCCTCGAGGGCGCCCGCCAGGTCGGGATGCGCCTCGCGCACCCGCGC
>JALYMT010000324.1 GCA_030773555.1 Actinomycetota bacterium
TCGGCTTCCTCCGAGAGGGGCACCGCCAGCGCAGGAACATGCTGGCCACGGCCAAGGAGGTTGTCGCCGGCTGGGACTGGGAGAGGGCCGACCAGATCGCCGCTGAGTTCTCTCACGACCCCAGCACCCACATGCCCAGTCGGGCAGCAGGCTCAGGGAGCCGACCCCGGCGAGCACGGAGACTCCGGCCAGGGCGGCGGGCCAGCCCGTGGACAGCCGGGCGAACAGCCAGGGCGCGTCCGCGCGGAGCGCGAGCAGGCCGACCGCGGCGAGGCTACCGGTGACCAGGCCGGCGGCGAGGGCACGGCGGCGGAAGGCCGACACGAGCTCCGGCGCGTGCCGCTGGGCGTCCCGGGTGAGGAAGACGGCGGCGAGGTAGGCGCCGACGGCGACGGCGAGCAGGCCGGTGACGACCGAAGTCGGGTTCCACCAGCTGGTCACCAGGTCGCTCTCCCCGGTGGCGGGCAGGACCCGGCCGGAGGCGATGCCGCCGGCCACGGTGCCGAGGAAGAACGGCGTGACCACGGAGGAGAAGGCGAACGCGGCGCCGAAGAGCCGCTGCTGGCCCAGCTCCTCGCTGACCTTGCGGAACGCGAACGCCGCGCCGCGGGCGATGATGTCCAGCGCCGCCAGCGTGAGCGGGACGATCATGGTGGCGGCGAGCGCGGCGTACACCGTCGGGAACCCAGTCCACAGCAGCACGATCACGAAGATCAGCCAGACGTGGTTGGTCTCCCACACCGGGCCGATCGAGTGCTCGATGAGCTTGCGCTGCGGCATGCCGGGTCGGCTGCGCCCGGCGACCAGGTCCCAGAACCCGCCGCCGAAGTCCGCTCCGCCGAAGAGCACGTACGCGGTGAGCCCGGCCCACATCGCGGCGAGGAGGGCGTCGGCGAGGATCATCGCCTCACACCACCTTGTACGAGGCGACGTCGGCCTCCTGCGGAGCCACGGGAATCGGGGTGCGGGCGAGTTGGCGCAGCACGTACACCGTGGCGACGGTCAGCAGCGTGTAGGCGGCGAGCACCGCGTAGAGGCCGTACCGCAGCCCCCGGCGCGGGGTTGACCGCCTCAGCGGTCGGCAGGATGCCGTAGACCACCCACGGCTGGCGGCCCACCTCGGTGACCACCCAGCCAGCCTCCAGCGCCAGCACCGCCGCGACCCCGGACAGGGCGGCGAAGCGCAGGAACCGCGGGGAGCGGGGCAGGTCACGCCGGCGCCACCAGGCGAGGGCGAACCACGCATCGAGGGCGAGCAGGCCGAATCCGATGCCGACCATCAGCTGGAAGGAAAGGTGCACCGGGGTGACTGGGGGCTGCAGCGCTGGCGGCACGGCGTCCAGCCCGATCACCGTAGCCTCGGGATCCCAGAAGGCCAGCAGGGACAGCGCGTTGGGGATCTCCAGGGCGTAGCGCAGGTCCCCGTCGACGTACACCCCGCCCAGCGAGAGCGGCGCTCCGGCCTGCGTCTCGCTCAGGCCCTCGATCGCGGCCAGCTTGATCGGCTAGTACTCGCGAGGAAGTGCGCGGCCCAGTCCCCCGACCGCGATCTGCACCGGGGTGATCGCCGCGGCGAAGGTGAACGGCACGAGGAACCCGAGGCGGTGGTAGCGGTCCGGCGTCCGCGCAGCAGCGCGACGGCGTAGACGCTGGCGATGCCGAACCCGGCGACCAGAAAGGCCGCGAGGATCATGTGCACGGTCTGTGGCGGGGTAGCGGGATTGAACATCGCCTGCCAGGGCCGACGTCGACGACCTCGCCGGCGACCAGGTCGAAGCCGACCGGCTGGTTCATCCAGGCGTTCGCGGTCACCACGAAGAATGCGCTGGCCACGCCCGCGATGACGATCGGGACGCCGGAGAGCAGGTGCTGCCGCGGCGGGAGCCGATCCCACGCGTACAGGTAGATGCCGAGGAAAATCGCCTCGAGGAAGAACGCGTAGCCCTCCAGCGCGAACGGCAGGCCGATCACCTCGCCGAACGGACCCATCAACCCGGGCCAGAGCAGGCCCATCTCGAAGGAGAGGATCGTCCCGGACACCGCGCCCACGGCGAACAGCACGCCCATCGCCTTAGCCCAGCGGCGGGCCAGCAGCCCGTAGTTGGGATCCCGGGTGCGGTAGCCGCGCCACTCGGCGAACAGCACCAGCGCCGGCATGCCCACCCCGAAGCAAGCGATGATGATGTGCCAGCCCAGCGAGAACGCCATCTGCGTGCGCGCCGCCCACAGCTCCCCCGGAGTCGCTGCCTCGGCCGCCGCCAAGACCACGTGTCAGTTCGCATGGCCCGTCCCTCGCCGCGGCACACATGGTTTGCAAGCGCTCATCAGCTCGGCCCGCCGGGCAGCGACCAGGAGCGGTACGGCGGCCAAGGCCACCCTCACCGACGTGATCTCGATTCGCGAGCGGCCCGCGGAGGCCGCCGACCGCGCGGTTCCTGGGCACGGGGAAGGGGACCTGCTGCTCGAGTCGAACTCCCCGCTCGGCGATCGCCACCCTGGTGGAGCGCTCCACCCGCTTCGTGCTGCTCGTCGCCCTGCCCGACGGGCACGGCGCCCCAGCCGTG
>JALYMT010000325.1 GCA_030773555.1 Actinomycetota bacterium
ACCCACGACCACGACGCGGCGTCCAGCGACGTCTAGCGCAAGGGGATACGAAACGCGCGTGGTCAACGATGCAGCCCGCACTCGGTCTTGCCGAAACCCGCCCAGCGGCCGGCGCGGGGGTCCTCGCCCGGCGCAACACGCCGCGTGCACGGCGCGCATCCGATCGACGGGTAGCCCTGGTTGAGGAGCGGGTTGAGCACGACGTCATTCTGCGCTGCATAGGCGGCCACCTCGTCGGCAGTCCACGCGGCCAGCGGGTTGACCTTGACCTTGCCCCGCCGCTCGTCCCAGCTGACGACCGGGATGTGGGCGCGCGTTGCTGCCTCGTCGCGGCGCAGGCCGGTGACCCAAGCGAGGTAGGGCGTCAGCGCGCGCTCGAGTGGCTCGACCTTGCGAAGCGCACAGCACAGATCGGGGTCGCGGTCATGCAGGCGCTCACCGTGCACCTGGTCCTGCTCCGCGACGCTCTGCAACGGCATGATCGAGAGCAGGCGCACGGGGTGGGTCGCTGCGATCGCGTCGCGCGTGGCCAGCGTCTCGGGGAAGTGGTAGCCGGTGTCGAGGAAGACGATGTCTGCGCCCGGAGCGATCTTCGAGACCAGGTGCACCAGGATGGTGTCGGCCATAGACGACGTGACGCACCACCTGTCGCCGAACGTCTCGGCAACCCAGCGCACGATGTCATCAGCGGACGCGTCGGCGAGCTGCTGGTTGGCCTGCCGTGCGAGCTCGGGACCGGCCACGGTGGTCGAGGCCTCCAGCTTGGTCAGGTGATTCATCGGGGCGGCTCCGGCGTCTCGTTGCGGACCACGGACAGCGCTGGTTTCGGTGCTTCCTCGACGTGTCGGCGCAGGCCGAGCAGGCGCAGCGAAAACACGCGAGTGCAGTGGCGGCAGTGCCATGAGGCGTGGGCTTCCTCGGCTGGGAAGAGATCCTCCTCGCCGCAGAACGGGCAGTAGAAGGGAACTGCGCGCGCCTCGTTCATCGCAGGTCGTCCTCCGGCGTGCGGGCCACCCACTGCGCGAAGCGTTCGCCGACGTGGCGTTGCTCGGCGTACTTCGTGACGATGCGCTCGACGTAGTCGCCCACCCCGTCGGCGGTCACCTTGTGCCCGCGCAGCTTGCGGCCGAAGCCGGTGGTCAGGCCGAGGCCGCCGCCGAGGTGAACCTGAAAGCCTTCAACCTGGTTGCCGTCGTCGTCGAGGACAAGTTGACCCTTCAGCCCGATGTCCGCAACCTGCACGCGCGCACATGAGTTCGGGCAGCCGTTGACGTTGATGGTCAACGGCTCGCCGCTGCTGTCGACGTCAGGCAGTCGCCGCTCGAGCTCGTCGACGAGCTTCGCGCCGCGCGCCTTCGTCTCGACGATCGCGAGCTTGCAGTACTCGATGCCCGTGCACGCCATCGTGTTCCGGCGGAAGGTTCCCGGGCGTGCACGCAGCCCCAGCCCCTCGGCGGCTGCCACGAAGGAGTCGATGCGTGTTGCCGCGATATCGAGTACGACGACCTTCTGGTGCGGCGTGGTGCGGACACGTCGCGATCCGTGCGCCTCGGCGATGTCGGCGAGACGGCTCAGCACCGTCCCGGACACGCGACCGACGGTCGGGGCCAGCCCGACGTAGTAGAGCCCGTCACGCTGGCGATGTACGCCGACGTGGTCCCGCGCGCCGTACGGGACCGGGGGAGCAGGTCCGTCCGGCAGAGCGTGACCCAGGTAGTCACCCTCGAGCACGTGGCGGAACCGTTCGACGCCCCAGTCTGCGACGAGGAACTTCAGCCGCGCGCGGTTGCGCAGCCGGCGGTAGCCGTAGTCACGGAAGATGCCGACGACCCCCGCCCAGACGTCGGGGACCTCGTCGAGCGTGACGAACACGCCTAGCCGCTGCGCGAGCATCGGGTTGGTGGACAGCCCGCCGCCCACCCACACATCGAAGCCTGGTCCGCGCTCGGGGTGGACAACGCCCACGAACGAGACGTCGTTGACCTCGTGCTCGACGTCTTGCAGCGGCGAGCCACTGATTGCCGTCTTGAACTTGCGCGGGAGGTTCGAGAACTCCGGCGATCCGACGAAGCGTCGCTCGATCTCCCGGATAGCGGGCGTCCCGTCGATGATCTCGTCTGCCGCAATACCGGCCACGGGCGACCCGAGCACGACCCTAGGTGTGTCCCCGCACGCCTCCGCCGTGCTCAGGCCAAGGGCCTCGAGCCGCCGCCAGATCTCCGGGACGTCTTCGATGCGAACCCAGTGCAGCTGGATGTTCTGGCGATCGGTGATGTCTGCTGTGTCGCGCGCGAACTCCTGCGCCACCACCGCGATCGTGCGCAGCTGCTCGGTCGTCAACAGGCCACCGTCGATACGCACGCGCAACATGAAGAACTCGTCGTCGAGCTCGTGCGGCTCGAGCACGCCGGTCTTGCCGCCGTCGATGCCGGGCCGGCGCTGGGTGTAGAGGCCCCACCAGCGCATCCGGCCGCGCAGGTCCGTGGGATCGATCGAGGCGAAGCCCCCGGCGGCGTACTCGTTCTCGATCCGCGCCCGGACGTTGAGCCCGTCGTCCTCCTGCTTGAACGTCTCGTTCGGGTTCAGCGGCGTGCGCTCGCCGAGGGCCCACTGGCCGTCGCTGCGCTGGGCGCGGCACGTGCCCGTCGACTCGGGTGGCGTGCTCGGAGCCATGATGGCGTCCTCCGGGGGCTGGGGGCCAGCGCCAAGGGCGCCACCGGAGGTCTCCCGGCGCGCACCCCGCGCCGGAAGAAAACGACGGGGAAGTCAGGCGACCGGCATACAACCCGCGCTCACGACACGTCCGAGGTCGACGTGCGGACGCCCTACGAGGGCGATGCCGTGGCGGGTCACGGGTCGAAGTGTGCCAAAGGAGGCAGCGCCCAGCCAAACAGCGGTCCCGGAGCAGGCGAGGCAGCGGGCCATGCCTGCCCGGCCGCTCGCGCGGGTACGGCCCCCGCTGTCCCCCCTGTCCTCATAAGGGAGCCGAACTCCGATGCGACGACCCGTGACCGTCCCCATCCCCGCGCTCGTGTGCACGGTGCTGCTGAGCGCCGGCTGTGGAATGGGCGCGACCCCCGACACGGGGGCGAACTTCGACGGGAAGTCGGCCGCCCTGGGCGCCTCCGGCACGACCCCCGACGTGCTGGCCGACCGGCTGGAGTGCGCGAACTTCTCCCTGCAGGTGACCGACCAGCCGACGCAGTGGCAGCGGGGTGCGTGCGAGCTGCAGGGCAGGCAGCTGCGGCTGCACTCCTTTACCGACGTCGACTTCCGCACGCTGATACGGCAGCAGGGCCCCGAGAGCGTCCACGTCGTCGGCGAGGGCTGGCTCGTCGAGGCACCCGACCGCGCGCTGGCGGGGACCGTGGCCGGGCGCCTGGGTGGCCAGGTGCAGTAGGGCGCCGGCGGCCAGCTGCCGTGACCGCGGCTCCTTGCCCCAAGGCCGGGCTGCAGCGGGGCTGAGGCCCGACAGGCGGGCAGCCGGCGAGCGCTCGCGCGAGCGGGGGCTCACGGCGGCGGCAGGCTCGGCGGGGCCGACGCCGTGACGGCGGCCTGCCGGCACTGCTGCGTGAGGCCGGTCAGCGACGGGGCCTGTTCCTGGAGCCGGTCGACCAGCTGCTGGAGCCTCGCCGGGTCGAGCCGGCGTGCGGCGTCCACCCCCTCGCGCAGGATGGCCGCCGCGCCTTCCGCCTGCTCCAGCGCCTCCAGGCAGGACGTGGGCACCACCACGGTGACGGCCGCCGTCGAGGGGGTCGGCGTGGCGGCGGGAGCGGGGGTGCTGGCCCGGGCGGCCCGAGGCGGCGACTCGTCCTCATCGTCGCCCCGGTCGCCCGGTCCCGCGACCAGGCTCCCGACGACCACGCCGCCCACGAGCAGCCCGGCGAGGAACGTGAGCGCCGGCACGACCCGGCGACTGCCAGCTCGCTCGGAGGTGGGTGGCCGGCTGAGGGCGTCGCTCATGGAGAGCCCATCTCCTGAAAGCCCGTCCCGCACTCATGAATGACAGCGCTGTCGTTCCGCCCGTACGATGGCCGGGGCAGGAACATGCGCAGGAGGCGACGATGGACTTCGCGGAGGCGACACCGACGGCCGGGCCGGGCACCCCGGGGCTGAGTGAGCGCGAGCGCGAGATCCTCGCCTTCGAGCGCCAGTGGTGGAAGTACGCGGGGGCCAAGGAGCAGGCGATCCGCGAGCTGTTCGAGATGTCCGCGACCCGCTACTACCAGCTGCTGAACGCCCTGATCGATCGGCCCGACGCCCTCGTGCACGACCCGATGCTCGTCAAGCGCCTGCGCCGGCTGCGCTCCGAGCGGCAGCGCCAGCGCTCGGCCCGACGGGCCAGCGGAGAGGCGTGATCGCCCGCCCCACCGGCTGGCTCCTGCTGCCGTAGGGTCGAGACGTGGCCGACCACGAGCCGTCGGTCCGCCGCGGCGCCCACCGCCCGCCGCCCGAGCCGCGGCGCGCGCTGCTGCTGGCGGCAACGGCCGCGGGGGTGGTGGCGCTCGGCATCGCCGGCTACGCCCTGCAGCCCGACCCACCGGCCGGCGCCTCGGGTCCGGTCGCGCTGACGACACCGATTCCGCAGGCGGTCCCGACGCCGGTTCTGACGCCGAGCGCCGCCGTCGCCACGACCGCCAGCGGCACCGCGCCCATGGCGGCGCCATCGACTCCGACTGCCCCCACCACTGCCCCGACGACTGCCCCCACGGCCGCCCCGCCGGCGATCCGCGCTCCGGCGACCCGCGAGCCGACGAAGCTGCCCGTGCTCGTCCTCGACGACACCAGCCGCGGCAGCGCCGGGGACCGGGTCGCCCTCGTCCTCAACGCCCAGGGCTGGGGCTGGGAGGTCAAGGCCGTCGCCCCCTTCCGCGGGACCATCTCGGCGACGACGATCTACTACCCCCGCGGCGGCCGGGCGGCTGCCCGGGTCCTCGCGGAGGCGTTGCCGGGCGGCGTCCGCGTGCTGCCTCGCCCGGCTACGGTGCCCGACGGGCTGATCACGGTCGCCCTCGCCCCCGACTTCCGCCCCTGAGCGGGGCCGGATGCCTCGCGTGCCGCCTCCGACCGTGCCGGCTGCGCCCCTGCCGGAGCCGGCCACGCCGGCCGGGCGGGCGGGGCTCGCCGCGCTGCTGGCAGCACCGGGACGCGCGGTCGTGGGGCTCGACTTTGACGGGACGCTGAGCCCGATCGTCGACGACCCGGACGCGGCCCGCGCGCACCCTGGCGCGGTGCCGGCCCTCGTCCGCCTCGCCCCCCGCCTGGGCCTGGTGGCGATCGTCACCGGGCGCCCAGCGGGGCTGGCGGTGCGGTACGCGGGCCTCGACGGGACACCGGGGCTCGAACGCCTCGTCGTGCTCGGGCACTACGGCCTCGAGCGGTGGGAGGCGGGCAGCGGCCGGGTGCTCGGCCCGCCCCCTGTCCCCGGGATCGAGACGGTACGACGGGAGCTGCCGGCGGTGCTCGCTGCCGCCGGGGCACCCGAGGGGACGTACGTCGAGGACAAGGGCAGGTCCGTGGCCGTGCACACGCGCCGGTCGCCCGACCCGGAGGGGCTGCTGGCGCGCCTCCGCGGCCCGCTCGCCGAGCTGGCCGACCGGGCCGGGTTGGTGCTCGAGCCGGGACGGATGGTCCTCGAGGTGCGCCCCCCGGTGTCGACAAGCGCATCGCCCTGCACGGGCTCGCCGGGGAGGTCGACCCGTCGGCGGCGGTCTTCGTGGGAGACGACCTGGGTGACCTGCCCGCCTACGACGCCGTCGACGAGCTGCGCGCCCGGGGCGTGCCGGGCCTGCTGGTCTGCAGCGGCAGTCGCGAGGTCACCGCCCTGGCCGCCCGGGCCGACCTGGTCGTCGACGGGCCGGCGGGCGTCGTGGCGCTCCTCCAGGGGCTCGGCGACGCCCTGGCGGGGCGCTGACCGCTCTCAGGTGGGGACCTCGAGGGCGAGGGCGTCGAGGGCGGCGACCTGATCGGTGAACCACTGCTGGGGAGGCAGGGCGGCGGCCGCCTCGGCCAGCCGGGCGCAGCGCGCGCGCCGCTCCTCCTCGGGCATCGACAGGGCCGCGTGCAGGGCCTCGGCCGTCGCGCTCACGTCGAACGGGTTCACCAGCAGCGCCTCGGCGCCCAGCTCGGCCGCCGCACCCGCCTCGGTCGACAGGACCAGGGCGCAGCCCCGCTCGGCCAGGACGGGCCCCTCCTTCGCCACCAGGTTCATGCCGTCGCGGACCGGGTTGACCAGCAGCACGTCGGCCAGCCGGTAGGCCGCCAGCGAGCGCGGGTAGTCGTCGTTGACGTGCAGGAGCAGGGGGCGCCAGGAGGGGCTCCCGAACTCCTCGTCGATCTCGGTCGCCAGCCGCTGCACCGCCGCCGTGTACTCGCGGTACTCCGGCAGGTCGTGGCGGGACGGGTACGCGAAGGCCACGTGCACGACCTCGCCGCGCCACTCCGGCCGGCGCCGCAGCAGCTCGCGGTAGGCGAGCAGCCCGCGCACGATGTTCTTCGACAGCTCGGTGCGGTCCACCCGTACGATCAGCCGGCGGCCGCCGGCCTCGTCGAGCAGCAGCGTGCGGCGAACCTCCACGTCGGCACCGTGGGCCCGCTGCCGCAGGCCGGCGGCGTCGACCCCCAGCGGGTGTACACCCACCCGGGTACGCCGTCCACCCGGCCCCACGATGCCCATGCGGCCGTCGCCGGCAGCCCGGTCGACGGGGGTCTCGAGCAGCTCGGTGCAGCAGCCGACGAACGCCTCGGCCCACCGCCCCGACAGGAAGCCGGCGCAGTCGGCACCGAGGATGCCGGTCAGCACCTGCCGGGCGATGTCGTCGGGCAGCAGCCGGAGATATTCGGGGGGCGCCCATGGCGTGTGCGAGAAGTGGGAGATCCGCAGGTCGGGACGCAGCTCCCGGAGCAGCCCCGGCACCAGCGACAGGTGGTAGTCCTGCACCAGCACGCGGGCGCCCCGGCCCGCCGCGGCGGCCAGGGCCTCGGCGAACTCCCGGCTGTAGGCCTCGTACGAGGCCCACTGCTGGCGGAACCCGGCGTCGAACACCGGGCTCACCGCGGGGGCGTACAGCAGGTGGTGGAGGAACCAGAGGGTCTAGTTCGCGATCGCGTTGTAGGCGCGGTTGAACGTCAGGGGCTCGATCGGCAGCATCCGCACCGCGAGGCCGTCGAGGTCGTGCCCGCCCTGGTCGAGCCGCCCCTCCGGGGCCTGCTGCGCCGCCAGCCGGTCGGCGTCGCTCAAGGCGGCGCACAGCCACAGCACTCGGCCCGCGCGCGCCGGGCCGGTCAGGCCCGACACCAGGCCGCCGGCGCCGCGCTGGACGGCGAGCCCCCCCGCGTCCTGCCAGAAGGAGACCGGCCCCCGGTTGGAGGCCAGCAGCAGCTGGGGCCGCCCCGTCCCGACGCCGCCGACCCCGCGCACGGGCACTCACTCATCCTGTCCTACGGCGCCGAGAAGCCTACGCACAGGCCCCTGTCGCGCGACCGCCCCGTTCTATACGCTTTCGGGCGGTCGAGCGTCGGCGGATCTTCGCCCGAGGGGTTGTCAACCGAGCGCGACTCGGGCCGCGAGGTGCGGCTCGGGAGCATGCCCAGCACAGGGAGCAGCAATGGCACAAGGCACCGTCAAGTGGTTCAACGCGGAGAAGGGCTACGGCTTCATCGCGGTGGACGGTGGACAGGACGTGTTCGTGCACTACAGCGCGATCGACATGCCCGGCTACAAGAGCCTCGAGGAGAACACCCGGGTCGAGTTCGAGATCTCCCAGGGCAACAAGGGCCCGCAGGCCGACGGCGTGCGCGTCATCGGCTGACGTTCCGCCGTCCTCGTCCTCGCTCGACGGCCCGGTCCCCTGGGGACTGGGCCGTCTCGCGTGTGCACGGGCCCTTGCCAGCGGGTAGGGGCACCGTCGACGAGACGGGCGGCCGGGAGGGGGAACCATCGATCGGCCTCGGGGCACGATGCCGCCCGACACCGGCAGCGCGTACCGGGAGGCTCTGCTGCCCCCCGACGCCCGGGCCGCCTCGCAGGCGCGCAGCCTGGTGCGCGACAGCGTGGCCGGCGTGCCCGCCGAGTCCCTCGACAGCCTGCTGCTGCTGACCAGCGAGCTGGTCGGCAACGCCGTGCGCCACGGCAGGGGGCCGGTGCGCCTGCGGCTCGACAGCAGCCCGCCCGGCATGCCCTTCCGCGTCCGCGTCGGGGTCGCTGACGCCGATCCCCGGCTGCCGCGCCGCGGCCCCACCCGCGAGCCCCTCGAGGCGCGGGAAGCCGCGGAGGACCTCCCGCGCGAGAGCGGCCGGGGCGTGCTGCTGCTCGACGCGCTCGCCAGCCGGTGGGGTGTCGACGACGAACCTCCCGGCAAGCAGGTCTGGTTCGAGCTCGACCTGCCGGCCTGAACGCGCCCGTCCGCCCCGCCGTACGGGCTTGCACTCGGGCAGGTCGAGTGCTAATCCTTGTACTGGCACTCTGCAGTCGAGAGTGCCAACCCCTTGGGTCGAGCGGTGAGGGTGGACGCCACGGCGGGATGTGCCGCCGACGGTGCCCCACCGGCCGTCGCGGGCGCTGCCCGGCCCGGCAGGCAACTGCACCCACCCCGTACCGGGAGGACTTCAACCGCATGGCCAAGTTGATCGCGTTCGAAGAGGAGGCGCGGCGCGGGCTCGAGCGTGGCATGAACCAGCTCGCCGACGCCGTCAAGGTGACCCTGGGCCCCCGGGGTCGCAACGTCGTCCTGGAGAAGAAGTGGGGCGCTCCCACCATCACCAACGACGGTGTGAGCATCGCCAAGGAGATCGAGCTCGAGGACCCGTACGAGAAGATCGGCGCCGAGCTCGTCAAGGAGGTCGCGAAGAAGACCGACGACGTCGCCGGCGACGGGACGACGACCGCGACCGTGCTCGCTCAGGCGCTGGTGCGTGAGGGCCTGCGCAACGTCGCGGCCGGCGCCAACCCGATGGCCCTCAAGCGGGGCATCGACCGCGCCGTCGAGTCGGTCAGCGAGCAGCTGCTCGGCATGGCGAAGGACGTCGAGACCAAGGAGCAGATCGCGGCCACCGCCTCGATCTCCGCCGCTGACCCGCAGATCGGCGAGATGATCGCCGAGGCGATGGACAAGGTCGGCAAGGAAGGCGTCATCACCGTCGAGGAGAGCAACACCTTCGGCCTCGAGCTCGAGCTCACCGAGGGCATGCGCTTCGACAAGGGCTAC